>CALPMC020000122.1 GCA_943324565.2 Chitinophaga pinensis
TATTTTTATCAGCACCCGTAACCTCAAATTCATCCAAACTACCAAAAACGATGTCTTGTGAAAGTGCCAATTGCTTCACACTTGCGTGAACACGTTCCACTTGTATACGTGTTGCTAAAGCACCCATTCTAACTCCTTCAACACTTGGGTCTCCAATTTTTGTACTTGCCAAACGAGCCGCGATTCCTTTTTGAACTTCTTCAATTAAATCTTCTGGAACGATAATTCTTCGAACAGCTGTACATTTTTGTCCAGCTTTAATCGTGATTTCTTTAACCGTTTCTTTAATAAACAAATCAAATTCTTCCGTTCCAGGCACCGCATGTTTTCCTAAAATAGTAGCATTTAAGGAGTCTGCTTCTAAGTTAAAAGCAACACTTTCAGCTGCAATTTGAGGACTTGCTTTCAACATTTTACCAGTTGCAGCACTTCCCGTAAACGTAACAACATCGCGACTATCAACAGAATCAATCAATCCGCGACCAAGACCACACACTAATTGCAAAGCACCTTCTGGAAGAATCTTAGAGTCGATGATATCACGAACCATTACTTCTGTTAGAAAACTTGTATATTCTGAAGGCTTCACAACAGCTGGAACGCCTGCCATTAAATTCACCGCAATTTTTTCTAACATTCCCCAAATTGGAAAGTTGAACGCATTGATGTGAACGGCCACTCCTTCACGCGGAACCATAATATGGTGACCTATAAATGTTCCATTTTTTGAAAGTGGTGCTGCAACGCCGTCCACGTAATAAGGTAAATCAGGAAATTGTTTACGCAAAGAAGCATTTGCAAAAAGATTTCCGATTCCTCCTTCAATATCTATCCAAGAATCCACTTTTGTAGCTCCTGTCCAAGCACTTACCTCATAATATTTAGCTTTTCGTTCCATCAAGAACAAGGCTAAAGCTTTCAACATTCTACCACGTTCTTGAAAAGTCATTTTACGCAAAGCACGACCATTTTTTCTACCGTATTCGAGCACTTCTGAAAAGTCAATTCCAGCGCTAGAAACCGTTCCGATTTGGTTACCATTGATTGCATTGTATAAATTGGTTTCTGTTCCTTGACCGTCCACCCATTGACCTAAAACGTAATTTTGAAAGCGTTGCATATTGATTTTTTTACTTTGGTAAAGATAAGAGAGAAAAAGAAATAGGTTAAGTTAGGATGAAAAAAATGATTCGTAAACAATGCATTTATTTCTACCCAATCATATTCGTGAAATTAGATTTTGGAAAAACTAAATAAACCAATCCTTAATTGTAATTTTAGGAGTTAATTTATTATAAATCAATAAATTACAAGTATTTTCCCAAAAACCTAATTAAAAATTCAACATTCTACTGTATTGCTTGTTCCAACAACTGTCCGAACCAATAACAATCTTCGTAAGAATTATAAAGTGGTGCGGGAGCAATGCGAATAACATTTGGTTCGCGCCAATCGGCAACAACCCCCAAATCTGAAAGTGCGTTGAACAATGCTTTTCCTTGTCCTTTTGCTTGAATGGAAAGTTGTGCCCCACGTTGCGTTTTATCTTTCGGTGTAATCAACTCAAACGTACATTTTTCTTTGTTTCTTTCTGAAATATCTTCAATTACAAACTCTGTAAAAGCCGTCATTAAATCTCTTTTGGCACCAATTCTGTCCATTCCTGCTTCTTCAAAAATTTCCAAAGATGCCAACTGAACTGCCATTCCTAATACCGGTGCATTGCTCAATTGCCAACCTTCAGCGCCAGGCATTGGTTCAAATCCTGGTTCCATTTGGAAACGTTTTTCTTTGTTGTAACCCCACCAACCTGCGAAACGTGGTAGATTTTTATTGTTAGCATGACGTTCATGAACAAACATTCCAGAAACACCACCTGGAGATGAATTCAAATATTTGTAACCGCACCAAGCAGCAAAATCAACTCCCCAATCATGTAATTTTAAATTGATATTTCCTGCAGCGTGCGCCAAATCAAAACCAACGTAGGCTCCAACTTTATGACCAGCTTCTGTAATCGACTTCATATCAAATAATTGACCGGTATAATAATTAACGCCACCAATCATCACTAATGCTAATTCGTCGCCTAATTCTTCGATTTTTGCTAAAATATCTTCCAAACGAATTAAATTTTCACCTTCGCGTGGTGCAATTTCCACCAAATGGTCATTGGATAAACCGTGAAAATTCACTTGCGATTCCAAAGCATATTGGTCACTTGGAAAGGCTTTTGCTTCACATAAAATTTTGGTTCTTTTCCCTTTTGGTTGGTAAAACGACACCATCAATAAATGCAAGTTCGTTGTTAATGAATGCGTCACCACCACTTCGATTGGTAAAGCACCCACCACATTAGCAGTCAGTTGCGTTAAATTTTCGTGGTAAGCAAACCAAGGTCGTTCCGCTAAAAAGTGACCTTCTACTCCAAATTTCGCCCAGTTTTGTAACTCTTCCTTGACATATTCCACCGCCTTTTTCGGTTGTAAGCCCAAAGAATTTCCGGTAAAGTACCGGACTGTTTTCTCGTGGAAAGTTGGTAAATTAAATTTTGTGCGAAAATCTTTCAAAGGATCTTGTGCATCTAATTTTTTAGCGAATTCAAGGGTGTTTTCAAACAACATAAGCGCGTTTTAATTGTTACTTTTGTAATATTTACAAATATAATTAAGAAATGAGTACTAAATCCCCAATCAAAAGATCAGTTTCAGAATCCTTGTTTGCAAAAGCGAAAAATTTCTTTCCTGGAGGAGTAAATTCTCCTGTAAGAGCTTTTAAATCTGTTGGGGGCACACCTTTATTTATCAAAAAAGGAAATGGCGCTCGTATTTGGGACGAAGACGACAACGAATTCATTGACTTTTGTTGCAGTTGGGGTCCACTTATTTTAGGTCACAATCATCCGCACGTTTACAATTCTATCATTTCAACTTTGCAAAATGGCGCAAGTTTTGGCGCACCAACACGCAAAGAAAATGAATTGGCAGCTTTCATCTTAGAGCGTATTCCGTTCATCGATAAATTGCGTTTTGTGAGTTCTGGAACGGAAGCAGTAATGTCGGCGATTCGCTTGGCAAGAGGAGCAACAGGAAAAAACAAAATAGTGAAATTCGACGGTTGCTACCACGGTCATGTAGATGCTTTGTTGGTAAATGCAGGAAGTGGATTAGTAACTTTTGGAACTTCTTCAAGCGCTGGCGTTCCTGAGGTTTTAGCAAATGAAACATTGGTTCTACCATTGAACGACTTGGAAGCTTTGCGCACGTGTTTGGAAAATTACCACCACGACATCGCTTGTATTATCATTGAACCTGTTCCTGCGAATAACGGTTTGTTGTTGCAAGATGGCGTGTTTTTGAACCAATTACGCGCGTTGTGTACAGAGTTCAAAGTACTATTAATTTTCGACGAAGTAATTTCAGGATTTCGTGTTTCTTTTGGAGGTGCGTCTGAATTATACGGCATTCAACCCGATATCGTAACTTATGGAAAAATCATTGGTGGAGGTTTGCCAGTTGGTGCTTACGGAGCGAAAAAAGAATTAATGGCATTTGTTTCACCTGAAGGACCTGTTTATCAAGCAGGAACTTTGTCTGGAAATCCAGTAGCAATGGCAGCAGGTTTGGCTCAATTGGAAGTTTGCGCACAAGAAGATTTTTATGCAAAGCAAGAAGCGAAAACGAAGTTTATGGTTTCTCAATTGAACGAACACGCAAACGCACATAATTATCCAGTTGAAATCGTTTCGATTGGTTCTATTTTCTGGTTTTCATTTAACGGTCACAAGAAAATTCAAGCAGCAAGTCAAATCAATCCAGATATGAGTAAATTCAATGAATTACATCATTTCTTATTGAACGAAGGTGTTTATTTCGGCCCAAGCGGTTACGAAGTTGGTTTCATTTCTGAAGCACACCAAGTGAGCGATTTGGAATTTGCGATTGAAAAAATCAAGTTGGGCTTTGATGCGATTTATGGTGGGAATTAATTATTAATACAAAGTTAAATGACATTAAAGGAAGCAATTTTACAAAGTTTAGAGGATTTAGGTGATTTAACAACCTATATGGATATTCATAATCAAATATTGAAAATGAAATACTACGATTATGGAGCAGCAAAAACTCCCGCCTCTACTATTTCAGCATTATTGGGTGATTTCATTAGAAAGGGTGATTCTAGAGTTAAACGAATTAAATTAGATGGTGGAACATATTCCTATTATTTAACTAAAAACGAAAAAGAAATAAGTGTTGATGTTTTAAGTGGAGAATCTGTTGATAAATCAGAAAAATTTTTAAAAACCAATAAATCAAAAACCTATGAAGAAAGAGATTTACATATTCTGTTAAGTAGTTATTTGAAAAGTCTAGATACCTATTCAAAGACAATTTTTCACGAGCAGTCAAACGGAAAAGATAGCAATCAAATATGGACGCATCCGGATATGGTTGGAATCAAATTCTTGAATTTACAATCTAAAGTAAGCCAGAATTTTTTGAAATCAATTAATCGTATTGATACTTTTAAGCTTAGTTCTTATGAACTTAAACGAGAAATCAATAGCGATAGTGAACTTAAAAAAGCGTTCTTTCAAGCAGTTTCAAATTCGAGTTGGGCTAATTATGGTTATTTAGTCGCTTTTGAATTTAGCGATAGTTTACAAGATGAAATGGCGCGGTTGAATCAATCTTTTGGAGTCGGAATCATTCAGCTAAATGCAAATCCTTATCAAAGTAAAGTTTTATATCCTTCAGTTTTTAGAGATTTGGATTTTAAAACAATTGATAAGCTTTGTAAAATGAATAAAGAATTTGAAAAGTTCATAGAGCAAACAGAAAAATTGATGACAGCAAGTGAGAAATACGTTTCTGGTGCTGAAAAAGAATTAGATGAATTTTGCGATATGTATTTCAAAAACGATACTGAAATTGAAAAATATTGCAAAGAAAAACACATTCCAATTGATCAGGAATTTGAGGTTTAAGTTTTTAAAATTCTTATAAAATATTCTCGGTAGTTTTTAAATCAAAACTCCCAACCAAATCGTTCTTTCACCAACAAATAAATGTAAGCAAGAACTTCTTCGTTTTCTGTTTTTTCTAACGCATCGTTTACGAACGCACTAACCACCAAATTACGAGCTGATTTTTCAGAAATACCTCTTGCACGCAAGTAGAAAACGGCCTCTTCGTCCAATTGTCCTGTTGTAGATCCATGAGAACATTTCACATCATCAGCGTAGATTTCCAATTCCGGTTTTGAATAAACAGTGGCATCGTCACTCATCAATACATTTGCATTCGATTGAAAAGCATTGATTTTTTGAGCGTCTTTGCGTACGAAAACTTTCCCGTTGAACACTGCAGTTGCTTTGTCGTCAATTACACCTTTGTACAATTCGTTCGATAAACAATGTGCTACTTTATGATCTATAACTGTATGATTATCTACGTGTTGCGTATCGTTTAAAATGTAAGCGCCGTAAAGATTCGTTTCGCAATTTTGACCGTTCACAGCTACATTTACGTCATTGCGCACGAAGTTTCCGTTCAAAGTCGTTGTATGAAGACTGAAATTTGAATCTTTATCTTGTTTTATATTTTCTTTTGAAACGTGGAAATTTGTTCCTTTTTCTGCTTGGATTTTATGTAAAGTTAAATGCGTTCCTGCACCCACTTCAACGTCTGTAACCACATTTACTAACGAATTACTATCTTCTAAAGACAAATAATTCAAAATGATTTCTGACTTTGAAAGCGCACCAGTTTGAATAACATTTCTTAAAGCAACGAATTCATTTCCAGTAGTGTAATGAATGATTTCAATTACTTGTTCTAAATTTGTTTTATCCGCAACTTGAATGAATAAACCATTACTCGTATAAGCTAAATTCATAGCTTCGAACGTGTTCAATTCAGTTGAAACGATTGCCAATTCTTCCGTTGAACAATCTTGAATGCTCTTCACTGTCAAACCACTTGGCAAATTTTCAGGCTGTTGAATCAAGTTACCGTTGTGAAAAACGAACTGTAATGAATCAGCACAAATGCGCAAAGATGAATCGATTTTACTTTCGTCAGTTTGATCAAAACGCAAATTCGCAATGCGAGCTAAACGGGTATATTTCCAGTTTTCGTGACGGGTTGTTGGAAAATCGCTTGTGTTTAAAAAATCGAAAGCAGCACTTACTTTGTCATTTGGAAAAGCCAATGTTGTGCTTGCTAAATTCGCACGAAAAGCAGCTAATTTATTTGTTGAAATTACTTCTTGCATGGCTTTTTTTAGTTTGCGTCCACTTCGTTTTTAATCCAATCGTAGCCTTTTTCTTCTAATTCCAAAGCCAATTCTTTTGTTCCAGTTTTCACGATTCTTCCGTCATATAATACATGTACAAAATCCGGAACAATATAATCCAACAAGCGTTGGTAGTGCGTAATTACAATCGTTGCATTTTCAGGTGATTTCAATTTATTTACACCACTTGCTACAATTCGCAACGCATCAATGTCCAAACCAGAATCAGTTTCATCTAAAATTGCCAATTTCGGTTCCAACATCGCCATTTGAAATATTTCGTTGCGTTTTTTCTCACCGCCCGAAAAACCTTCGTTTACTGAACGTGAAGCCAATTTGCTATCCAATTCCACAATCGCTGATTTCTCACGAACTTTCGCCATGAAATCTTTCGCAGAAATTGGTTCTTCACCTTTATACTCGCGAATTTCATTCAATGCCGTACGCAAAAAGTTAACGTTCGAAACTCCTGGAATCTCAACTGGATACTGAAACGCTAAGAACAAACCTTCTCTCGCTCTGTCTTCTGTAGACAATTCCAACAAATCTTTTCCGTCAAATTCGACTGAACCTTCAGTTACTTCGTATTCTTCACGTCCTGCCAAAATACTAGCAAGTGTACTTTTTCCAGCTCCATTTGGACCCATTATCGCATGGATTTCACCAGCGTTTACTTCTAAATTCAAGCCTTTCAGGATTTCTTTTCCCTCTATGTTGGCGTGTAAGTTTTTAATTTTTATCATATACCACAATTTTAATTCGAAGTGAGATTCAATTTCCCCCTTCGCCGCGGCGAAGAAGGGGGATAAAGGGGGATGATTTAAATTTTGTTTGGTCACAATACTAATTCTAATTGTGTCACCCCTCTCATTCTCTCCGTCAGCTGACGGAAGAAGTTAAATCTTACTTCGATTTAATGTTATTTTCTTTTTTCTAAATTATTTTAGTCACCCCTCTCAATCTCCCCTCAAGGGGAGAAGTACGCTCTCGCTTCGTGCAATGTTTCTGGTTACCCAACACTTCCCTCCAAACTAATCGCCAACAACTTCTGCGCTTCCACAGCGAACTCCATCGGCAACTGATTCAAGACTTCTTTACAATATCCATTTACAATTAAACTAATCGCTTTTTCTTCACTTATTCCGCGCTGTTTGCAATAGAATAACTGATCTTCACCGATTTTTGAGGTCGTAGCTTCGTGTTCTATTTTCGCACTTGGATTTTTACATTCGATGTATGGAAACGTATGCGCCCCACATTCGTCTGTCATTAACAAAGAATCACATTGAGAAAAATTTCTAGCGTTTTGTGCATTCTTGCTAATTTGGACCAAACCTCTGTATGAATTTTGAGATTTTCCAGCTGAAATTCCTTTTGATATGATTGTACTTTTCGTGTTTTTCCCCAAGTGAATCATTTTCGTTCCTGTGTCTGCTTGTTGGTAATTATTCGTCACAGCCACAGAATAAAATTCTCCAATCGAATTGTCGCCTTTCAAAATACAGGAAGGATATTTCCAAGTTACAGCTGAACCAGTTTCTACTTGCGTCCAAGAAATTTTTGCGTTTCGTTCACAAATACCACGTTTTGTCACGAAGTTAAATATTCCACCTAAGCCGTTTTTATCGCCTGGATACCAGTTTTGAACCGTCGA
>CALPMC020000123.1 GCA_943324565.2 Chitinophaga pinensis
ATTCGCACAAGTAACAGAAACAGCGACTCCAGCACCCAAAGTTGGTTTGAAATTCACAACTTTAGAAATTGTTCGCGAAAACATTCCTTACGACAATAAAGATTTATTTGAGTTTGAGTTCAAAAACGTAAGCAAACAAGACGCTACCATTCAAAATGTTCAAACAAGTTGTGGTTGTACAGCTGCACAAAAGCCAACTGCTCCAATTCCAGCAGGTAAAAAAGACAAAATCAGTGTTTCTTATGACACAAAAAGAGTTGGTCCTTTCACAAAAACAATCACAATCACTTCTGATGTAAGTGATCCAGTTGTTTTAACAATCAAAGGAACAGTTCTTCCTCAACCAACAACTCCTGAGGTAATTGCTCCAGAGCCGGTTAAAAACTAAAATTGAATCAAAATAATTGCAAAGCGCTCAGAAATGGGCGCTTTTTTTTTGTGTTCCATTGCTTCGTTTTTTCGTTTGCAATTCCTAATAATTCCCTTGCGATTTATTAATTACCTTTGCGCCATGACAATCGAACAACATAAAGAGCTTTTAAAACGTGTTTCAGCAATTCAATCTTATTTGAAAATTGAGGATAAAAGAATGCAATTGCGTGAAGAAGAATTACGTACACAAGACCCTTCTTTTTGGGACGATCCTAAAAAAGCGGAGGCTAAAATGAAAGATATTCGCGGCTTGAAATTTTGGGTTGAAACTTTCGACAGAGTAAAAGGTGCCGCAGATGATTTAGAAGTGATGTTTGAGTTTGTCAAAGAAGGTGTGAGTACGGAAGCAGAAATGGAGGAAGCTTATAAAATTCTAAATTCAGAAATTGAAGAATTAGAATTGAAAAACATGCTTTCTGGCGAAGAAGATGGTTTAAGTGCGGTTATACAAATTACAGCTGGTGCCGGTGGAACTGAAAGTTGCGATTGGGCCTCCATGTTGATGCGCATGTATATGATGTGGGGACAGAAAAAAGGATATAAAATCTCCGAATTAAACTATCAAGATGGCGACGTTGCGGGTGTGAAAACTGTTACCTTGGAATTTGAAGGTGAGTTTGCTTTTGGCTATTTGAAAGGCGAAAATGGCGTGCATCGTTTGGTGCGTATTTCTCCTTTTGATTCCAATGCTAAACGCCATACTTCGTTCGTTTCCGTTTATGTTTACCCTCTTGTCGACGACAATATCGAAATTAATATCAATCCTGCTGATGTTTCTTTTGAAACGTTCCGTTCGGGTGGTGCTGGAGGACAAAACGTGAATAAAGTGGAGACCGCAGTGCGTTTGCGACATGCTCCTTCCGGAATTATTATTGAAAACTCGGAGTCGCGCTCACAGTTAGCGAATAAAGAAAAAGCAATGCAATTATTACGTTCTCAATTATACGAATTGGAATTGCGCGAACGTATGGAGAAACGATCTGAAATCGAAGCTGGTAAAAAGAAAATCGAGTGGGGTTCTCAAATTAGAAACTACGTAATGCAACCTTATAAGTTAGTAAAAGACGTTCGTACAGGCACTGAAACCTCCGATGTTGACGGCGTAATGAATGGAGAAATAGATCAATTCTTGAAGTCGTTTTTGATGATGTATGGAAGTTAACGGAATGAGGATTTTTTAAGGGAATTTATTTTCTCTAAGAATGAAAAAAAGTTAATATTGAATATAACTTTAAGATAATCCAAAGTTAAAGTATACTTTTTTTTATAGGGATAATTCTATTAATTTTGAAGATTAAAAACAAAACATGAATAGTTCTTTGTTAACTGTCTTGTTCTTTTTATTAGTTCTATCAATTAATTTATTAGGTCAGGATTATTGTTTTCTTAAGAATAAAGAGCAAGTTGCATTGCAAATGGAGAACGATGTGTTGGAGTTTGCGGAATCAAATTAAATACCCATTTCTAATTTAAAATATGAAACCACTCATAATTTTTTTTATTTTTTCACTTAATTTCCTTTGTGCCCAACAAAATAGAATTGATGGTGAATGGATTTTAAAAGAAGTTTTTGCACCTGCAATAATTACTGTTAATACAGATAAAACTAACCAATTAAAAGTTATTGAAAATGAAAATCAATTTCTCGAAACAAAGCAAATAACTTTAAGAGAGTATCTTTTGCAAGATATGCAGATTGGCATAACGAAATTTGTGTTCAAGAGTAATAAATTTGAATTCTATCGTAGTTCAAAATTAACCCTTGAGGGAAAATTTGATTTTCAAGGCAGTGTAATAAAACTTATTATAAATTCAAACAGTCAAAATAAAAAGGAACTAAAAAATGTTATTTTGAATGAAAATGAAATGACCTTTGAATCGATTTCCGATGGTTACCCTTTTATTATCACATTTGTTAAAGCCAATTAGTCTAAGGATTGTGAGATATTTATTATTCATTTTTTTTATTTCCTTAACTGTACTTATTAGTGACAATATTCTTGCGCAAAATATTAACTACCAAATTTATACTACAAGATACTATACTGGTAGAGGGAATTCAGATTTTTGGACTAGCGATGACCCTAGATGGCGTGTGTTGTTTTACGACAATACGGATGGTTATTCGAGTGGAACTGGTGTAATTCAGTCGATTGATAATGGATTGGATGGGTCCGCATGGTATGATCCAGCGGATTTTGAATGCAGGAATATCTCAAATTCAACAGCCACTAATTTTCGAGTTCGCTTAGAGTCTTGGGAGGATGATGAATGTGGCGCTAGTCTTTCATATAATACAGGATGCGCAAATGATGATGAGGCTTATTGTAATAATATAAGTGGTAATATTTCATTTAGAAGTGATAATATTTGTCAATGGACCACAAGAACTTATACTTGCAATTCTGATTGGCGAGTCGAATACCGCTCCTATTGGAGTTGGGCTCAAGCTCCGACAATAACCACCCAACCAACTTCAAATTACATCTATTGTAATTCATCAACACCAACTGCAATATCATTTACAACCAATACAGATGTTTCTTCTTTAAAACCTCTAACTACATGGTATAAGTGGCAAATTGCATCAAATCCGAATGGACCTTGGCAAGACATACCAAACTCACAGAACACTACAATTAACACTTCACAAAATACGTTTTCTTATACACCTTATACTATTTCTGGAACACGTTACTATCGTTCTGTGGCGACCTCTAATTGTTCAGCGGATTTTTCAACTCAAACAGTATATTCCAACGTTGTAGCTGTAACCTTTGCATTTGTTTCGTCAGGTTCTTATTCGAACGCGGTAGTTGGATTCCCTTTTGGTAGTGGCGACCCTGCTCCCCCTATTCAAAGCCCAATTTGTGGAGGCAGTGTTGGAGCTAGTCAAGCAGTTACTTTAGGTACTTTACAACCACCTACCGCTGGCCATGTTACAAATGTTTCCAACTACAGCTGGACAGCAACAGGTGGTTCTCCCACTTTATTATCAAACCCTTCTGCAACAACTTTTTCTTGGACTTCACCAGCCTCTACAGGAAGCCAAACAATTAGTTTAACTTATAATTACGGTTGTCCAAATCCTGCAACAGTAACATGTATTACTGCTGTTCAAGATCCACCTTGTGATGCGATTTATGTTGCACCTTCTGGTGTAAATAATACAGCTTGTGGTGGGCCTGGAAACCCTTGTTTGAATTTATCAGGTACAGATGGAGCTTTGGCAAAAGTTAGCGGTAGTAGAAATCATATCAAAATGCTTAACGGTGCTTATTCAGAAACCTCCATCGTTGATTTACAAACAGGATTAATCATTGAAGGTGGATATTCTTTATCGGGAACAACTTGGGTTAAAGGTTCAAATTCAAGTACAAATATTACTTGTAGCGGCACTCAAAATGTGAGTGCAGATGTAGAACATGTAATGGGTTTTAGAAGTGATGCAGATAACAATTGGAAATTAATTGATTTGAATATTACCACCGTTGCAGCTTCTGGTCAAACATCAAGTGGTAATGGGAAATCGAATTATGGAATGTATGTATCAAATAGTTCAACTGGACATGAAATAAACAGATGCAGTATCACTTCAGGAAATGCATCGGATGGAACAAATGGAGTTAATGGTGCAAATGGAATTAATGGCAATCAAGGTAATACAGGTGGTACAGGTGATTGTGGTGGTGGAAATTCTCCTGGAGGGTCAGGTGGTAATGGAGGAGTTGGTGGGGTTGGAGGAAGTGGATCAGGAAGTGGCGGAATAGGTTCTGTTGGAGCAAGTGGGGGTTTCGGAGGAGGGGGAGGAAGTGATAATGGTTCAACCACAGCTATAACATCAGTAAGTCAATCAGCTGGAAACTGGAATGGAAGAAAAGGGCAATCTACAGTATGTGCAGCAAGTGGTGATGGTGGTGGATGGTCAAGTGACGGCTCATGTGGAAACAATGCAGGACAAGGCGCAACCGGGCAAAATTGTACAATAGTTGGTTCAAATGGTGCTGCAGGAACTACTGTGGCTTCTACATTTTTAAATGGATATTTTATTCCTAGTTATGGTAATCATGGAACAGGCGGCGGTGGCGGTGGCGGTGGTGGCGGTGGTGGCGGTGGTGGTGGCGATGATGATTGGACAGATGTGGCAGGCGATGGTGGTTCTGGCGGTGGTGGCGGTGGTGGTGGCGGTCAAGGAGGAACAGGAGCAAGGGGTGGTGGTAGTTCTTTTGCAATATTTTTGAGTAGTAATACAAATTTCGGAACTATTACTGCTTCAATAACTTCAGGAAATGCTGGAAGTTTTAGAACAGGAGGGACAGGAGGTGCAGGAGGTGCAGGAGGGACTTTACGTGGTACAAGTAGTTGCTATTGCGGAGATGGTAATCGAGGAGGGCAAGGTGGATCTGGATCGGCTGGAGGCAAGGGAGGCAAGGGAGGTGACGCAACGGCTGGAGATTCATATCAGATGTACATAGTTGGGGTTGGCTTTTCAAGTCCCTCTGCAACAATAGCATCCTCCCCATCAATCGCCATCACCTACAACAATAACATGAAAATTTGTGAAAACTCTGTACTTACAATCAGTAGGGCGACAGGTGTTGGGGATTGGACTTTGCCTGCTAATTTTTCTTATGTGCAATACCAAAACACAACTACACCTTCCGAGTTTGGCAATTCTTCAACTCCAGCAGATATTTATCCAACTAACAATGTTGCAGGTTACTATGATCTCCAATCGGGAAGTTTGATTTTTAATAGTTACTTAGACTTAGAAGCGGATGATCGTCCATTACCAATAATTGGTTTGACGGACATAAATGGAAATCCATTATCCTCCAATCAAATTTGCGCAGGTGGATACATTAATGCCTCAAACATTGCAACTGCATATGGTACTACATTAGAATATAAATGGGAAGTTTATAGTGGCGATTTGGCTCCAACTAAAGTAGATTCTCCAGGAAGTCCTTTGTTTACATCAGCACTTGCAAATCCAACTTTTGGTCCTTTTACATCTGCTGGTTCTTACACCGTACGTTTACAAATCAGAGAACAATGTTGCGGCTGGAGTATACCAGTTTTTATAACTTTTACGATTATTAGCGACCCTACCTTAACGGATGCAACAATAACCAATGCTATTATTTGTTCGGGAGGAACGACAGCTGTTTCTTCAACGTTATCGGGTGGAACAGGTTCTCAAACACCTATTTGGGATTATTCATCAGATAATTCAACTTGGAATAGTGTTATAAACGGTACGCCACTTGGTGCAATCTACACAAATGAAGCAACTGCTACAATGACTATTAATGGAATTACATCAGCAGGTACCTATTATTTTCGTAGGTATCTTGCAGCCACAGGTTCAGGATGTAATGCGACAAGTTCCTCTGTAATTTTAACAGTTGTAGCTGATCCAAACTTACCAACAATAAATACGATTAGTCCGAATGAAAGTACTGTTTGTTCTGGCGCAACTTTGTCTGCATCATTTAATCCAGGAACAGGTGGAACAGGCTGTACAGATGCTTTTCAATACAGTATCAATGGAGGAGCTTCTTGGTCAGCATACATTCCAGGAGATAATATAATTACTGGAGCAGGTGGCACCACTGTACTTATTCAAGGAAAAAGAGATTGTTCAGGAGATGGATGTGATGGTTCTGCAGAAATATTCACGACATTAGTTTCTTGGAATGTGGTAGCCGACCCTTTGGCGCCAACTGCAACTATGTCGCCTTCAGCTACCACAATCTGTGATGGACAAGCCATAACACTCACTTCACCTATAATAGGAAATGGAGGAACAGGAACTTGTAACATTGAGTATCGCTATTCTTTAGATAATGGTAGTTCTTGGACAGCTTGGAGCACGACAGTTCCATCTTTCACGGCAAGTGTAGGCACGAACATTATTGAATTGAGAACAAATTGTAATGGCAATGGTTGTGACATAAGTTCAGTAACTCAATACACATGGACTGTGGTCGCTGATCCAAGTTTACCAACTATAAATGTCATTAGCCCAAATGTTAGTATTGTTTGCCCAGGTGAAGCATTATCCGCAACTTTCAATGTTGGAACAGGTGGAACCGACTGTAATGACTCTTTTCAGTACAGTACAAATGGTGGTACAACTTGGTCAACATATTCTCCTGGAAACATAATCACAGCAGGAATTAGTGGCACAACTGTTCTTATTCAGGGCAAACGAGATTGTTCAGGTAATGGATGTGATGGTTCAGCAGAAACATTTACTACATTTGTTTCATGGACGGTAATTTACTTACCAAGTATAATTTTCTTGAGCCCACCGTAAATTAACTAATAGTTATAAGTGGGTTTTCAATGCAAAGAAGGCATTTTGATTCATTCCACGATAAGGTGTTTTTCATTTTTAATTTAATTCATTCACGGTGTTTAACGAAAAGTAGTAAGGTGAAATTTAAAAATATGAATCGAAGATTTGATGCTTTTATTATGATTTCAACTTGCAGTACATTAATCACTTGCAAAACTTTAAGAAAAAAATAAATTAGTTTTTATTTATAATTTCTATTAATTTTATCCATCATAGTCCATTATTCTCTGATAATTATGAAAAAAATAAGAATATTTTTTGGTTTATTTATGACTGTTGTGTCATTACAACTACACGCACAGCAAAACGTGAGTATTTCTGACGTGAATGGTGCAACACCTGATGCTTCTAGTGTTTTGGATGTAAGCTCAACTTCGAAAGGTCTTTTAATCCCGAGATTGACAACTATTCAAAGGAATGCAATATCAAATCCGGCAAATGGACTGATTGTTTATGATATTGATGTAAAGTGTTTCATGTATTGGACAAGCTTTAACAGTTCTTGGAATTATTTATGTAACACAGGTTCGAATGGATCAAATATGCTTGCAAATACTACATCTGAGTCTCCAGGTGCTAATTGTCCAGCGGGCGGAGTGAAAATTGAGTTTGGTTTAGATGCGAACAACGATCTGACTTTGAATGTTAGCGAAGTAAACGCAACTTTGACAAAGTATGTTTGTAATGGAGCTACAGGTGCCAATGGTACAAATGGAACCAACGGAACCAATGGCACGAACGGCACGAACGGAACGAACGGAACGAACGGAACAAACGGTATTGATGGTAAAAATACGGTTGTAAAAACAACCATTGAGCCCGCAGGTCCTAATTGTGCAACTGGAGGTGTAAAAATTGAATACGGATTAGATGCCAATAGCAATGCAATTTTAGACGCTGGTGAGATAAATGCAACTTTAACGCAATATGTTTGCAATGGAGCGACAGGTGCCAATGGTACAAACGGAACCAATGGCACGAACGGGACTAATGGTACAAATGGGACGAATGGTACAAACGGCACAAACGGTATTGATGGTAAAAATACGGTTGTAAAAACAACCATTGAGCCCGCAGGTCCTAATTGTGCAACTGGAGGTGTAAAAATTGAATACGGATTAGATGCCAATAGCAATGCAATTTTAGACGCTGG
>CALPMC020000124.1 GCA_943324565.2 Chitinophaga pinensis
TTCAAATAAAAAATCAAGAAGTTTAGTAGATATAAAGGCTAAAATTCAAACACACTTATCACTTTTTCTAGACACCAGCAGATCAGTTATCTGTTCTCAGTTTTCCTTGATTTCTCGCTTCTTCAATCAATACATCTCTTAGTAATTTTCTAGTTTCATTTATATTAGTTCGCTTTGAAAAGAAGTTCATTTTATCGCCACCATTCATTAGATAATCGGAAGTAATAACCCAAAAATGAGTTGGATTTTCGGGACTGCTTGTAATCGATAACTTTCCTTCAATTAATGATAAATTAGCCATGGGTTCTCCTCCAGATTTATTCAAATAAGCCTCAATTTCTGGTAAGACTTCAATTGGTAATTCGACCCAAACAACCGTGTTATCAAACGGCATTACTTTATATATATCTCCTAAAGTCACATTTCCTTTGCCGATACTGGAGCGAATTCCGCCCGTATTTAACAAACATACAGCAGGTTGAGAAAGCCGTACAGTTTTCGTTTGGTTCACAAATAAAGCATTTGCAACCCAATTCATTAAATTGGATGCAGGTCGTTTAACAATAAAATCTTCCTCTGAAAAAGCAATTACCTCATTCATTCGTTTGTCCAAAGAATCCTTGTAAGGCTTGATCATAGATTCGAGTGAAGAATCTGCAATTATTGTTTGGCTAACGGCTTTTTTGTTTGAATTACCGTTTACCACCAAATGCGAAGAGCAAGCCCAAAGGCCTGCTCCTGCAAAAATGAATATGAGATTTCTTAGAATCACTCGATTATAAATTGTTGTTGAACTTCACCGTATGTTGTTCCAACACTAAGGATATAAACTCCTGATTTGAAATCAGATGCATTTAATTCTAAAACTGGTAATTCAACTTTTGATTTTTTAGTAACTACTCTTCCAGTCATATCAGTAACTGAATAAGAAGTGATGTTAACTCCGTTTACTTGAGCATATACTTTGTTGTTTGAAGGCACTGGAAAAACTGAAAAATTACTTTTCAATAATTCTGGTAAACCAACTGAACATGCATCGTATGTCATATTTGAAAAATTCACGTGACAAGCAAAATCAACTGAATCTATGTATGGATTTCTATTAGCTTGCGTTGAGAAAACAAACTCTTGGCGAGCGATTTCGTAATTATCAACAGGATCTGCTTCGTGCCATTGTTTCAAAATATCTTGCGATTGGTTTGATGGGATTTGCCAGTTATTTCCTGAAATTCCGTTGTAACATGTTGCCATATACATAATTGCACGTGCTGCATTTCCTTTTTGACTTGAACGTGGTTCAAAAACCATTTGGTTAGAACTGTTGTAACCAACTTTACAATCTAAATAAGAGAATACTACATTTCCTGTAATCACATCTAAAGGTAAATTACTTCTTGGGGTATTTGCATTTTGAAGGTTTGTTGGATATAAATTGTGTTGATCTGAATATTCGTTTTTCTCTGGATTATCAGCAGGGAATGTTGGCATCCAAGAATGACAATAGCTATGCTCACGAGAATAACCAACTGCAGTCCAATCAAATGGATCATTAAATACTTTGCGTTCTCCTGAATAAGCACAAGTTATATAAGATTGACCATTTGTTGTATCTCTTACTTCAAATTGATTAATTACAGTTGTTTTATAATTGAAATAAGAAACAAATGTATGAGGGTTGATTTTAGCTGACAATGCAGTTAAAAAGTTCGTGTTTGAAGAATTGATTCCATTGTAGTAATTTCCAATATTCAATCCTGTGCTTGTTACATTTCCAGTAGCTGGAGAAGTTGTCAAATAATTTTCAAAACCTGCTGTTCCATTAAAAGAGTAAACTGCAAAATGGTAAGTTTGATTTGCAATAACGCCTCTTGGAGTGAAACCGGTTCCATTTCCAACATAAGCAACTCTTGCGTCACCAACAACATCACCTCTTTTATAATTTGTTCCATCAACTGGAGCGCCAGTAATTGCTGAACCATTTTTCCAAAGAACGATATATTTTTCCGCACCTGTTCCAGCTGTGTATTGACCACCAACAGTATAAGATTTTACTAAAGGAAAAGTTAAGTTTGTTGGGTTAGCAGTTGGTTGAGTTGCTAAATTATCAGTTCCAACAGCTGATAGGTTAATGATGTACGGATTTTCATCTGAATCATCGTTTGCTATTGTAATAATCGCCGTTCTTGAACCTGTACCTTGTGGAGCAAAAGAAAGTGTGAATGTTTGATTTCCTGTTGCAGGAATTGTTGATGTTGACAAAGTAGTTGAGAAGTCAGCTGCATTTGTACCTGTTAATGTTGTTCCAGAAACAGTTAAATCTTGAATACCTGAATTTTCAATCGTAATCGTAGTTGAAGGGGTATTACCAATAACATACGTTCCGTTATTGAAAACTGTTGTTCCATTCATTTTCACATTGATTTCTTTCGCAGGAGCAACATAAGCGAAAATATCATTTAAGTTTCTTGGAACCAATTGATAATTCGTGTTGAATTGTCCAACTAAAGCAATAATCGTTTGTGGGCCTGTTGGAATTACTGTTCCATCAATATTTGTTGAACCGTTGATACGCACATCCATTGTTGTTACACCATCTGTAATTTGAACAGTTGAGTTTCCAGTTGCAAGAGTTCCAGTTGTTGTAAATGTTACGTTATCCACTCTAACTAATTGTGCTTCCAAAGATTCGCTAATTGCTGAAAGTGGAACGATTAAAGGTGTTGGTAAAGTAGCAGGACCGTGATTAACAAAACTTGAAGTGGGTGAAATTTCCAATAATCCACTAAAATCAAATAAAACACCAGTTGCAGTAATTGAATCACCACGTAGAACTGAACTTAAATTATTTCCAAATGCAGGTATTGCAGCTGTACCGTCTTGTATATAACGAATATTACCTAATTCAGAACCGTTTGTTACGACACCGGAAACGGTAACAGTTTGACCGATACCCAAATTTCGGATATCAGAAATGGATTGTGCAGAAGCAAATAAACTTGCAAAAGCAACGAAACCAGTTAAAATTGATTTTCTCATAATTAAAATTTAAAATTGTATTCCTAATGAAACATTGAATCTAAGTGCGCCACCAAACATTACGTTAGCAGACTGAGCGTCAAAGTTATCAAAAGATCCGTTTTGATTGTTAGTCGCATCGGAAATAAAAGAAGTATTCAATAAATTAGTGATTGAACCACTCGCAATAAATGCTACTGACTTAAGTGGGTATCTATAACCTGCAAATAAATTAACTAAAGAGTAAGCAGGCATTTTCCAAGATTCTCGTCCTCCATTTGCTCCTTGAAGAGAGAATGGGTCAAAATTCGCATAATATCGATCGAAATGTTGCGCTTGAATTTTGAAATATAAGTTTTTAATTGGCTCATATCTTAATGAAGCAGCTAATGCTGTTTGTGCTGCATCACCCACATGAACTCCTTTTGCATCAAAAGTGAATTCTAAAGAATCGTATTGAGGAACGATAACTGTTTTCGATGAATTCCAGAACCAATCACCCAAAGAGAACATTAATTCAAGAGACAACTTATCGTTTATTTTATAAGCAATGTCAATTTCTCCACCAAGGTGAACAGCATTCATTCCATTAATGTTGATACGAATAAATTCCGTTGGATCTTGCGGATCTGGAACAGCAACACCAAATGGCATAGGCTTGTTTCTCCAGTTTGTTGCATAAGCATTCACATTTACTCCGAACTTTTTACTTGCATAATTATATCCTCCCTCTAATGCTAAAATTTGTTCATTATTAATTATTCCAAAAAATTCGTTGGAATTATTATCGATTACATTCGAGAATTGAGGAGTTCTGTTTAAAAAACCAATATTTACATAAGCATTAGCATTTTTGTGAACATTATAGCTAAATCCAGATTTAAAAGTAAATCCCGGAATAAATTTCCAATTAGTTGCATAATCCTCCAATCCTTCTGAAGAAGCATTGTAAGTCTCGCCATTGTAGATAATGGTGTCAGTAGCTCCAATTCTCAATACAGTATCTCCCAAATCCAGTACCTTTTTCTGGAAATAATCAACCCCTTTATAACCGTTAACTATTCCAGATAAGTTAATAAAATAAGCAAATTTATCTGAAGTATATTCCATTTGACCAAAGGCACCCGTCCATTGTACGATTCCTTTTCTATCGGCATTAAACGTATTTTTCGCAATTTTATCTCCGACACGCATCATTGCAGTTGCAGAATTATTATTTGCAGTACTCACGAAATAATCACCTCCTAATAAATCTTGAACTTCTTGATAATGTCTTCCTTCATAATAACGAACATCTAATCCACCTGAAATCTCCATTTTTTTAGATACAATGTAATTAAATTGTCCTAAATAACCTGTCCAAAAATGATTATTTATACTTGCTAATAAAATTTGGCTTGATTGAATTTCAGTTGCACTATACTGAGAATTGATATTTGGAGTGCCAAACAAAGAGTTTACCTTATTTTCTTGTTCTATTAAATCCCAATTTATTAAGCCTGTTGAATCTCTTAAAATCCCACTTGTATTTAGCATATTTGTTCCACCACCGCGACCAATTGACATATACATTAGGTTTGAAATTGCTAACTTGTCATTTACTTTCCAGAAATCTTTTAATGTAATTTGAGGTTTAGAATAAAAATTTAAGCGTTCATTTTTAATTTCCCTTTCACCATTAGCATTGGTTGAATATCCCCAGTGTTGATTGAAGCGAATACCCATATTATAGAAAAGCTGCGAAGAATCAACTGGAACACCTAATTCCCTTGCTTTATCTGTGTCAAAATATTGAATCGCTTGATTGAAAGAACGTTGACCATGTTTTTGCGGTGCTGCAAAGGCTGAAAGAGTTATTAAATGATTTTTGATTTTTTTAGAAACTTTCCCATATCCAAAGAAACCTTGACTTGGTGTTCCATAAACCCAACCATCTGCTTGTTTATAAGAACCTGAAATAGTGAATCCCCATCCTTTTTTAGACATTCCTGAGTTGTATGCAAAAGTTGTACGAAGCATATTTCCAGTTCCATATTCTTGTTTTAAAGAACCACCTTTTTTACTTCCAATTCCAGATGTTAAAATATTGATTGTCCCACCGATAGAAGGCATGG
This sequence comes from Chitinophaga pinensis, assembly GCA_943324565.2. Lineage (GTDB taxonomy): Bacteria > Bacteroidota > Bacteroidia > Flavobacteriales_D > Crocinitomicaceae > UBA952. The sequence continues at coordinate 5,130 of CALPMC020000124.1, forward strand.
CAATTTTCGTTGCACCCAATCCGCGCTGAACTTGCATTTGAGAAGTAATAGCATCTAATCCAAACCAATTGGACCAGTAAACAGAACCGTTTTCCATGTCATTCACAGGAACTCCATCAATTAATACACCTACGTTTCTTTGATCAAATCCTCTAACACTTATTCTTGCATCACCATCACCACCACCCGTTTGTGTTGCGTAAACTCCAGCAGTACCATTCAAAAGCATCGGTAAATCTCTAGAAGCAAGTTCTTCTGTGATTTTTTGCAAAGAAATTTTAGTAACAGCAACCGGTACATTTCCTTCTTTCACCAAATTACCAATAACTTTCACTTCATCTAACTCTTGACTTCCGCCCAATACAACGTCTTGTTTTACAAGCGGTTTGTCCATTTTTACAGTCATTTGAATAGTATCAAATGTCAAAATTGTCACCATCATTGAATAAGTTCCATATGGTAAATTTGGAAGTTCATAAATACCTTCTGTGTTGGTCAATGCACGTTTTGGTGTAGGATTATTTTTTTCTGTCAAGGTGATTTTAGCACCAATAACAGCTTGTTGAGTCACGTTATCTACAATTGATCCCGTCAATTTCCCAACTGATTGTGCGAAACTCAAGGTTGAAAATAAAATTAAAAAAGTAACAAAAAGAAACTTCATAACTAAGTTTTATACATTAAAAAAGGTCGATTGCTCGACCTTCCCTTTATTAATAGATAGATTATTTTAAAATAACTTTTCTTAATTGTGTTTGGCCATCTTGGCTAGTGATTTTCATGAAATAAACTCCTCTTAAATCATTTAAGTCTAAAGTAATCAATTGCTTGTTAGTAATATTCGTTACAGTGTTTACTGTTTGTCCTAAAGAATTTACCAATTGAATTGTTCTTAAATTACCATTGTTGCGGATGTTTACAATTCCATTGCTTGGATTTGGATAAACCATTAAAGAATTTGAATTTAGTTCATCTACAGAAACTGGATTACAAGCACAATCGTGAGTTCCTAATGAGAACCAGTTACCATCTAAGATAGGATTTCCACTTGTACCAAATAACGTGTCGCCATTTGCGTCTAATCTAACAATTACAGCTGGAATAGTATCGTATTCTAACATTGGATCAAAGAAAGAAGGATTTGCTACAACACCTTTCTTAACAGTTGATTTGCGAAGCATTGAGTGATCGCTTGTAATCAAAACCCCTAAACCTGAACTGTAAGGAAATTGAGTTGACCAAGCGCCGTCGTTTCCTGCAGCTGAACCAGTTTCATTCGCTGGATTTTCACCAATTTTACCAAAAACATCAATAATCTGAAATCCAGTAACATTGGCTGGATTAATCAAAGTTGTAGCTGTTGTTGGTAAAGTTCCTTTTGCTAAAATAAAAGCATCATTTCCATTCCAATAAAATGCGCTAGATAAGTTATAATCTGGAGAAAAGAAACCATCACCTCTTACTTCTAATGAATCCCAAATTGGAGCTTCTTGTCCAACACCATTTGGATCTCTTTTATCTAAAACAGCGACAAAAACATCGTGAGCAGGAACAATCCCTGAAAGTTGAACTGAATTTGCAACAGTTGCTGTTGTCGAACCATTTGAATAACGAGCAACAAAATAACCTGATAAATTGATATCAGCGGCAGTTGGGTTATAAATCTCTATTGCTTTGTTATTTCCCCATCCTTCAACATATTCTGAAATGAATAATTGAGAACAATCAGCAACTTGAGAGAAGCTCAAAGTGCTTGTTAAAAGACCAATACTTAGTAAAAGTTTTCTCATTTTATGATTTTTAGATTTAAAATACAAGATAGTTGTAACAGAATATGCAGAAATAAATTTCGACTTAATGCTAATTCGTTTTTTAAAGTTACTGTTTGAACGTGGTTTCAGCGAAAATGCTTCAAGGAGTACACGTTAAACTTTGACAAAACTAAAGTTTTTTTCAATGCTTAACATTATGTATTTGTTAACATCGCATTTTATTTTTTTTAGCTAATTGTTGAAAATAATTTATGCTTTCAAAGTTATCCTTATCTTCGATTTTAAAATTTATCAATTATGAATAAACTGCTCGTTTGTGTTGGATTTCTATTTATTTCATTTCTTGCTTTTAATCAAGAACTTACAATAGAAAAGATTTGGAAAAAGTATGAATTCTATGCCAAAAGTGTCGAAGGTTTTAAATCGATGAAAGATGGAGAAACCTACACGCGACCAACAAAAGATATGTCGATAAAAAAGTACAGTATCGCCAATGCAACTGATCAAGGCACCACTTTAATTGATGGAAAAGATTTATTATACCAAGGAAAAGAAGTAGTTTATGACGACTATGAATTCAATGCGGATGAATCGAAAATTTTATTTCTAACAGAAACGACACCTATTTACCGAAGAAGTTTCAAGGCTGTTTATTTTCTTTATGATATTGCGACAAAGAAATTGCAACCTTTAGATACAGAGCATCAACCTCAAACTTTAGCTGAATATTCTCCTGATGGAACAATGGTTTCCTACATTCATGGAAATGATTTATTTGTTAAAAACATCAAATCTGGAACGGTAACAAAATTGACTAAAGATGGAAAAAAGAATAAAATCATCAATGGTACCACTGATTGGGTATATGAAGAAGAGTTTTCTATCACAAAAGCTTATGCTTGGTCGCCTGACAGTAAAATGATTGCCTTTCTAAAATTTGATGAACGCGAAGTTCCTGAATTTACAATGGCAATGTATGGTGATTTGTATCCCGAGCAGTATAAA
>CALPMC020000125.1 GCA_943324565.2 Chitinophaga pinensis
CCTTGTAAATAAAGTTCGCCGTTTCTTTCCTCGAATATTACAGGAATTTGTGTGGCAACTTGTTCACCCAACAATGTACTTCCTGTTAAAAATGCAAATGGATGTGCCTCAATAAATTCCAAAATTGCTTGCTGGTCTTTTTCTTTGAAGTAGGAGAAATTATACATTGGTTAGTTGTTTTTTGAATTATTTACTAAGTCTGTTACTCGTCAATTATTTGACTTATTTTTTCGATTAGAGTTTTATTGACAGTTCAAGATTTCCGCCAAGACCTAATTCAATAATTTTTTTCAAAGTTGAAAGTCTGACTTCTTTTATGTTATTCTCAATTTTAGAAATGTACGATTTTGTTGTACCAACTTTTTCTGCAAGTTGTTCTTGCGTCATTCCTTTTTCGAGTCGAGCTTGTTGAAGCATTACGCCAATTTTGAAATTTTCATAACCTGATTCGTATTCTTCACGTTCTTTAGATCCTATTTTACCAAAAGTTTTGTCTTTTAATTCATCCAAAGTGGTGAAATTTTTATTTTTTGAGTTCATGTTCTGTTGCTTTTAATTCTAAAAAATATTCTTCTTTAATTTTTAATGCTTTTTCGATTTCTCGTTTTGGAGTTTTCTGAGTCTTCTTAACAAATCCATTGGCCAAGACGATTAACTGTCCTTTATCGAAAAAGCAGAAAATTCTAAAAATGTCACTACCAGATTGTACTCTAACCTCATAAAGTCCGTCCGTATTTTCTAAATGTTTTAAATATGTTTCCGGAACTCTCTCTAGTTGTGTGATTACATCAAGTGTCCAAGAAATTTTAGTTTTTACCTTAAAGTTTTGAAGTTCAAAAAATGAAAGAAAGTAATCCTTGTAAAAAATGATGGTTCTATAATTTTCTACTTTTGTCACAGTGCAAATTTACAATAAGTTTCACTAAAGTGCAACTTTTTTTGGTTTATTATTTTTTTCTAAATGAAATCGCTACAAAATTTTATTTTAATCTGTTTCGTTAAAATTCGAATCTTTCTAAAAAAGCTAATTCACAATTTCGTTGCGTTTCTTCCTCTAATTTAAAAAATATTTCCAGAAAGAAATGATAGTATTTTCTTGAGTTTGAAGTGTAGATGTAATGATTTGAGCAGAGAAATTTTATTAGATGAAGTAGTCGCCTACATCAATTGATACTTAGAAAATCGTTTATTCTTCACTTCTGAAAGAAATAATTTTCTCCAAAACGATTTCTAATGGTTCATCGAATTCAAAGGCACCAATTGCAACTGGGCTTCCGATTGAATTGATATTTGTTTTCATAAGTGTTCTTGAGAAAAGATTTTTACTTTTTAATAACGCTTCCTGTTTGTTCAATTTAATGACTAAAAGTTGTCTAAACATTACCGTTTTTACTTCAAAGTCATCAATATATTCCCATTTGATTAAACCCATCATATTTGTATTGTTGCAAATACCATTCGCGTCGATAATCACAGTTGGTTTATTGAAAATAATTGAAATTAAACTAAACGAACAAGCTGTTATAGAAGCTAAAAAAACAATTGCTGTAAAATAACTTCCATCCATTATTCTTAGAACAACCATTAAAGCAGAAACAATCAGTAAAATACCAAATAAGGCTCCTGATTTTATCCTTTGAGATTTGGGTTTGTAAAATTTAAGTTGGTTCATTTCGGTTTTTAAGTCATTTGACAATAAAAATAACAATTTTAGGGTGAGCTTTGGTTTTAGTTCAAAGTAATATATGGCCAAAGTAGAAACATTTTAAGAAACATCCATCCAAATTCAGTTCTCCGATATTTGAACTATTTTTGAAACTAAAATCCCATAAATGGAGCTTGTTATCATTCCGATTGTTGCTTTTTTAGTTTCTGTTCTCACTTTTTTCTCTGGTTTTGGTCTTGGAACAATTCTAACACCTGCATTCATGCTGTTTTTTCCAATAGATTTAGCAATTGGTCTTACCGGAATTGTCCATTTTTTAAATAATCTATTCAAATTGTTTTTGGTTGGTCGCAATGTAAACAAGGAGATTCTTTTGCGTTTTGGAATTCCAGCTTTGCTTGCTTCTTTTGTTGGCGCATGGGTTTTACTTCAAATTCCTCCTTCACAACTGCTTTATAGTTATACTGCTTTTGGTAAAACGTTTGAAGTTTCGTGGTTAAAATTTACGATGGCAATGCTGCTTGCTTTCTTTGCTATTTTGGATTTAGTACCATTTTTAAACGGAATTAAATTGGGCAAAAAACACCTTCCAATTGGTGGCATTTTAAGCGGTTTTTTTGGAGGATTGTCTGGAAATCAAGGTGCGCTTCGAAGTGCATTTCTAATTAAAGTTGGGTTGAGCAAAGAAGTTTTTGTGGCAACAACAGTCGTAATTTCATGTTTCGTTGATTTTACAAGACTTTCGGTTTACGCAAGCAATCTGAAATTGAATGAGTTAAATGTAAATGCTAACTTAATTCTCTTAGCGACTTTTGCAGCGTTTCTTGGTGCTTTCTTAGGAAACAAACTACTTAAAAAAGTAACCTTAAAGTTTGTGCAAACAACTGTTGCAAGTTTGTTGATTGTGATGAGCTTGGGCTTATTTCTTGGAGTGATTTGATGATTTAAGACCTTTCAATCACATTAGCTTTTCTCTTATAGTATTCGGGATTTCACTTTACCTTTTCAATTTTAACTTTTAGTTCTTCACTTTTCACTTCTAATTTCCACTAAATTTTTTCAGTTTTCAGTTTTCAGTTTTCAACTCCTAAGTCTTAATCCTTATCTTTGCGGCTCAAAAATTATTTTATATGGAAATCCCAAAGACGTACGAGCCTGGAGCAGCGGAAGAAAAATGGTATAAATACTGGATGGAAAAGAATTATTTTCATTCAACACCTGACAGCAGAGAAGCTTATACAATCGTCATTCCTCCACCAAATGTGACAGGAGTCTTACACATGGGACACATGTTGAATAATACAATCCAAGACGTTTTGGTTCGTCGTGCGAGAATGTTGGGTAAAAACGCTTGTTGGGTTCCTGGAACCGACCACGCATCGATTGCTACTGAAGCAAAAGTTGTTCAAAAATTGAAAGCGGAAGGCATCAAAAAAACAGATTTGACGCGTGATGAATTTTTGAAACACGCTTTCGAATGGAAAGACAAACACGGCGGAATCATCTTAGAACAACTGAAAAAATTAGGTGCTTCTTGTGATTGGGAACGCACGCATTTCACTATGGATGCTGAATATTCAGAGTCGGTTTTGGATGTGTTTGTGGACTTATTCAAAAAAGGAAAAATCTACCGTGGGGTTCGAATGGTAAACTGGGATCCGGAAGCTTTGACTGCCGTTTCTGATGAGGAAGTTTTGTACAAAGAAGTGAATTCTCGCTTGTTTTACGTGCGTTACAAAGTTGCTGGTTCGGATGACGAATGGTTGACGATTGCAACGACACGTCCTGAAACAATTTTGGGTGATACTGCGATTTGTGTGAATCCAAACGATGCGCGCTACAAACATTTACACGGTAAAAAAGCCTTGGTTCCGTTAATCAATCGCGAGATTCAAATCATTGCAGATGAATACGTTGATATGGAATTTGGAACAGGATGTTTAAAAGTTACTCCAGCACACGATATCAACGATTATGAATTGGGAATTAAATTCAATTTGGAAACAATCGACGTTTTCAATGAGAATGGAACTTTGAATAAAAACGGCTTGCATTACGAAGGAAAAGATCGTTTTGAAGTGCGTAAATTGATTGAAAAAGAATTAGACGAAAAAGGTTATTTGGTAAAAACCGAAGACCATATCAATAAAGTTGGTTTTTCAGAAAGAACAAATGCGGTAATTGAACCAAAATTGTCTTTGCAATGGTTTGTGTCGATGAAAGAATTGGCGCAACCTGCTTTGGATAATGTAATGAACGGAAACATTCAATTTCATCCTGATAAGTTCAAAAATACTTATCGTCACTGGATGGAAAACGTGAAAGATTGGTGTATTTCGCGTCAATTGTGGTGGGGACATCGCATTCCAGCTTGGTATTTCGGAAACGGAACAAACGATTACGTTGTTGCAAAAACAGCAGAAGTAGCGTTGGTTTTGGCAACTGAACGTGCAGGAAAAATAATTGAATTAGCTGATTTACGTCAAGATGAAGACGTTTTGGATACGTGGTTCTCAAGTTGGTTGTGGCCGATATCGGTTTTCAACGGATTGACACGACCTGGAAACGAAGAAATTAAATACTATTATCCAACAAATGATTTAGTGACAGCACCGGAAATTATGTTTTTCTGGGTGGCAAGAATGGTCATTGCTGGTTACGAATACTTGGGCGATTTACCGTTCAAAAATGTATATTACACAGGAATTGTACGCGATAAACTAGGACGTAAAATGTCGAAATCGTTGGGGAATTCTCCTGATCCGATTGAGTTGATTGAAAAATACGGAGCCGATGGCGTTCGTGTTGGAATTTTGATTTCTTCTCCAGCTGGAAATGACTTGCCTTTTGATAGTTCTCAATGCGAGCAAGGACGTAACTTTACGAATAAAATTTGGAATGCCTTCCGATTGGTTTCCTCTTGGGAAGTGCGCGATATTCAGCAACCAAAATCATCTGTTGTAGCGATTGAATGGTTCGAAAATCGTTTCCAAAAAGTGTTGGTTGAAATCAATGACTTGTTTGATAAATTCAGAATTTCTGAGGCCTTAATGGCAATTTACAAATTGGTTTGGGACGATTTCTGTTCGTGGTATTTAGAAATGGTAAAACCAGGATATGAGCAACCAATTGACGCAAGAACATTGGAAGCAACGAAATCTTTCTTCGAGAATTTATTGAAAGTATTGCATCCATTTACGCCGTTTGTTGCGGAAGAATTGTGGCACGCATTGCGCGAAAGAGCTGAAGGTAATGACATCATCGTTGCTCCTTGGCCAAGCGTAAAATCGTTTGACGTACAAAATTTAAAACAATTTGATTTAGCTTCAGAAGTCATTACAAACATCCGTAACATTCGCAAAAGCAACAACATAGCGACGAAAGTGAAATTGGAATTATTCATTCGCAAAACGCAAACGATTGAAACAGGTTTTGATTCAATTATTGTGAAAATGGGGAATTTATCCGTTTTAGAATACGTTCAAGACAAAGTTGCCAATGCAAATTCATTCATAGTTGCTGGAAATGAGTATTTCATTCCTTTCGGTGATACGATTGATGTGGAAGCTGAAAAAGCAAAAATCGCAGAAGAATTGACCTATACAAAAGGATTCTTGAAAAGCGTTCAATCGAAATTAAGCAACGAACGATTTGTAGCAGGCGCACCAGAAGCTGTCATTACAAACGAACGCAAAAAAGAAGCAGATGCTTTGGCTAAGATTGCTTTGTTGGAGGAGAAAATGGCTTCGCTAGGATAATTTTTAATTGAAAATGTAATCCGCCACGGCGGAGTAGAATGTAGAATTGTTTAGTTAATTCTCCATTTTCAATTTTAACAGTTCTGATTTAGACCACTAAAACCTCAACTCCTTCAATGAAATTTTGACATCAATCTTGTTTTCTTTGTTCTGATTGATAATTTGCATACGAACTTTTTGGTCTTTGGGATTGATCGTTAACACTCCATAATGATTTTCCATAACTGGTCCACCGATGCGATTCGAATTAGGAGTTGCAAAATGCCAAGATTGAGTTAATCCACTCGAGGTTAAATCAAAAATGGGATAGGTTTTTTCATTGAAATACTTCGACAACTCGCCATAATGTACGTCGCCAGAAATAAAAATCACTCCGTTGGCTCTCGTTTTAGTAATTACGTCTAGCATTCGCTCACGTTCATTGGGAAAATTTGCCCAAGCTTCGTAACCGTTAAAAGAAATTCCAAATTGTGTTGAAGAACCGATTATTCTTACATCGGCCTTTTTGCGCAATTCTCCAGTTAACCAATACCATTGTTCGTTGCCAAGCAATGTAGAATCTTCATCAAAAGTTGGAACGTAATCCAATCGATGGCGGAAAATGGTATCAACACTGTAAGTAGAATCATAGTGATTGAGATCGCTTCGAAAAGTTCTACAATCTAAAAGAATGATTTGAACGAGCATTTTTTTATATTCTATCATGTAGGAGGTGTAAATTCCTTCATGCGTTCGACGTTCGGATTTTTTTGGCTCATCAAAGAAATCTAAGAACAATTCTTTCGATTCTTGTTTTTTAGGATAATGCTTTCCTGCATCATTTTCTCCAAAATCATGGTCGTCCCAAGTGGCTAAAATTTTTGTTTTTTTCTTTAAAGCTTTGAAGTTTTTATTCTTTCCAAGTTGTTGATATTTAGACTCCAAGAGTTTCATATCTCGTGTGTCACCATAAATATTATCACCTAAAAAAATGAAATAGTCAGGTTTCGTTTTTGCAACATCTTTCAAAATAGTTAAAGGTTTGTCTTGATGTCCACAAGAACCAAAAGCAATGCGCAATTCTTGACTTTCGACAAAAAATCCAATTAACAGAAAGAAAAGTAAAACACTAAATCGCACCGGCATTATTTTTTTTCAAAGGTTAAGAAAAAAGGTTGAATAAAATTTATTCATAAAATTAAGAAATTAACACGTTTTGAAAAGGGTTAATACAGAAAATCTTTTCTCTAATATTTTTCCTAAATTTAAAATCTAAATCAATCCAAATGACAAACGAGCAACGTTTTGAATCTCTAATGGAATTTTATCCGTATTATCTGACTGAACATAGTAATTTGACCAATCGAATTTTACATTTTTTTGGTTCAGGAATCGTAATATCCCTTTTGATTATAGGAATTATACTTGAAAAGCATAAACTTCTTTTCTTTATGCCACTTGCAGGTTATGGTTTTGCTTGGTTTGGTCATTTTATGATTGAGAAGAACAAACCTGCCACTTTTAAATATCCTTTCTACAGCCTAGCCTCTGATTTCATTATGTTTTGGCAAATTCTCACTTTTCAGATTAATGGAAAATTGAAAGAAGCGCAGGAGAAGTTTGGGAAATAAAAAGTAATTTTTAGTTTTCAACAACCCCCTATTTTGGCATTTAAAACCGCTAATTTTATACTCCAATTTTGAAAAAGCATGTACCTAATTTTTGATACCGAAACGACAGGTTTACCACGTAATTTTAACGCTCCAATAACCGATACCAGCAACTGGCCGCGTGTTGTTCAATTGGCTTGGCAGTTACACGATGAATTAGGAAACATAGTTGAACACAAGGATTTCTTAATAAAACCTACTGATTTCACTATTCCTTTCGATGCTGAGCGCGTTCATGGTATTTCGACAGAATTAGCAAAAAAAGGCGGTGATGAGTTAGAAGATGTGCTATTTCTTTTCAAGAAAGTGCTACTAAAAGCTAAATTCATTGTTGGTCACAACTTGAAATTTGACGTCAATGTAATGGGTTGTGAGTTCGTTCGTTTGGGCGAAGATTCTCCACTTGAAACAA
>CALPMC020000126.1 GCA_943324565.2 Chitinophaga pinensis
ACTCACGAATGTCGTACAAACTTGCGTTGACATTGTAGGGTTTTGACTCACCACCGAATCCTGAGCTTGTCGCAGGATGTGCGTGGTAATACTTCCACAATTCACGACCAGCATCGAAAACAGCTGTTGCTTCTTCGGAAAATTGTAGGGGTTCGTTTCTAGGATTTGAAATTCCCTTTTCTTCTGCAAATAAAGTGGTTTCACTTGGGGTTTCCGTTTTCAGTTTTCCTTTGATGAAATCGGTCATAAAACTACTCTCAAACTTAGCCTGCGCATTAACTTCAAATTCTGTAAAAGGAATCCAATGGTTGGTGCCTTCGGAGCTTGTAATTCTGTTTTGACCATGAAAAAGTGCAAAAGCTAAACAATCGTTTTGGAATTCTACATCAGTTTTCCAACCATCATTTGGGAACAAAAATTGGTCTCTATCATTTAGCCATTCTGCTTCAATACACAACCGAACAGAGAAGTAACATAATCCTGAAATTAAATTGGAATTTGTGAAATTAAAATAATTTACATGTCTTGTACCTATATTATTTGTAAAATTCAAGAAATTATTGTTCTGAAAATCAGGAGCAGGATTTTCCATAAAACCAATTCCATCTTGATTCTTGGAATCAAATAGTTTAATCCAACGGTTTATATTTTGAGGTAAATCACCATAAAAATTCTTGATTCCTTTAAAACTTGATTTTTTATCAAAAACATCAGTTTCAATAATTTTGATTTTTGATTTTTCTGATGTATTCCATAAAGTGAAGCCTATTGGAAATTTACCTTTTACATTATCAAATGTTTCAGCAGGCACAATAAAACCACTGAGATACTCAGCTAAAAAATATTCTTTAAATTTTATAAAATTAGAACCATTTACAAATTTTAAAGTTGAAAATTGACCTAAAATACATCCTTGAATTTTCTCATAAATTACTGTCATAAATAATGCAAATATTTCATTTGATGCATTACCAATTTTTGGTTTTAAAAGCTCATTTATTTTAAATTGAGTTGCTACACCACTTTTGTTTTCTCCTGTCCCAGTAACAGTTTTAGCAGTAGTAGCCTCCGCATACGGCGGATTGATATACACCACCAATTTCTTGCGTTTCTCCTCGTTGTTGATGATGTCTTGCAAGCTTTGGGGCAACTTGGTAAATTCATCGTTTAAGAAATCAAATTGAAAGACGTTGTTTTTTAGCAAATTGGCGCCGTGGTCGATGCGTTCGTGAATTACGTTGACATCTGCTTGATCCAAAGTGCTAGCGTAAATGTTGTATTTATTGGTCAATCCTGCCAATAAATTTCCCGTTCCGGCTGCACAATCCCAAATGTAATAGTCGTCTTGCCAATTTTCGCCCAAGTAATCGGTCAGGTATTTTTGAGACAATTCCACCCAAATTCGTGGGGTGAAAAACGCGCCTTTTCTTTCTCGAATGTCTTGAGGCACCAACAAATCCCGACGTTCGATGATGTAATCTTGAAATTCTTTTAATGGTGGGCGTTTGTAGCGTTTCCAAAACTGCAAATACGTTTCTTTGTTCTTGAGATTTATCGTCGCATCGAACATTTGACGAATATTTTCCTTCGCAATTTTATAACCTTGATTTTGATACACGACAAATAAACTGTCGCGAATCGTTAGGTCGTCATCAATGTTTTGCGTGTCTTTATCGTCCACAAATAAGTCGGCCAAATAAAAATCACTGTCCAAAATATTGGCTTTCTTAAGGTCGTCCCAATTGACGTCTATGTTTGGTTTTATAATTTCCAACCAACGCAAATAAATTGGAATAAAATTGTTTTTATCAATCTTCAATTTGCTGGTGGTCGTGGCTTTTGCAACGTTGTTTTTGATAAAAGCTTCCAGGTCTTTGGCGTCTTTTTCGTAATCGAACACAAAAGTATTTTGCTTTAAAGTCGCTTCTATTCGGGCTTTAATGAGTTGAAATTCTTTGGTTTCGTGGTTGCTCGGCGTCACGTTCCAATTGAAATCATTCAGGTAAAAAATATCTTGTACGCTCAAATACGGGATGAAGGCAATTTTCTTGAAGTCGAAAGCGCCCAAAAAGGCAGGAGGCAAGGTTTTATCAAAGGTGCGCGCTTTTCCAATAGTTAGAATCAACTGCACAAACATTGAAGGAATATCGAAATTTCCTGTTTTCGCTTCTGCCCACAGCAAAGGCGTTCGACCGAACAAATTATCTTGTTTGGGAAAAACCGAAAAGTCAATGTTACCAATGATTTCAGTGGTGTCGAAGTTTTTGAACCAATCGGCACCGACTTTGTTTTTCAGTTCTTCTTCGCGGATGTTTTTGTACTTCATCGCTGCAACTGAATGGGGTTATCAATTGCGTTGAAGCCAAATTGCGTTGTTGCTGTGAACGAGCAATTAGGTATGATGTAAAAGAGTGAAGTTGCCGATTTCCTTGCCATAGTTTCCGTTTAAAAGCTGGCTAGGCTCTTAAACTTTCAAGCAAAAAAGAAGGTGCGGAACTACTCGTTTGCTTGTTCGTAACTCAAGGGTCTGCGGTCCTTTTCAAGTAAACAAGCACGAATAGCCCACACCCGTTCAGGTGTGAGCTTTTTCGCGACTTATTCTCACTTGTAATTTTTGAAATTTTGCAGACTTCGAGTTACGAGAATAAGAGCTTAAAGCTCAACAATATGTTTAAAATTTATCTATCTATAGTTTCAATTTTTTTGTGTTCCAATATATGTTGGTGCTAAGTTCGTAAAAAATGTGGGAAGATGGAAGACACAATAAAAACTTTATCCTTTCAGTTTTTTTCTTTAAACAAAAAATATCATTTTAAAAGTGAAATGGGTTTCGCATTATTCATTTTAAACTTCAAATTCTCAGAACGTCCCTTTTTGAAAATTTTGTTGCTATTCTCATTTCCCTTTCTCCGTTCTTTTTGTTCTTCTGCGGATAAATGGATTGTACGAAAGCACTCATCTGAACAGGTGTTTTCCATTTTAGTCTTACAACTTTCACACTGAATAAACAACAAATGACAGGCATCATTTACACAATTTGTATGTGTGTCTGCAGGTTCTCCACATTGATGACATACAGCAATTATGTCGTCAGAAATTCGCTCACCACGTCGTTCATCAAAGACAAAGTTCTTTCCAATGAATTTATTTTCTAAGCCTTTTTCATTTACATCATTGGCATATTTGATAATCCCACCTTCTAATTGATGTACATTTTTAAATCCTTTGTGCTTAAACCAGGCAGAAGCTTTTTCACATCTAACTCCTCCTGTGCAATACATTACGATATTCTTATCTTCATTTCCTTTTAAATATTCATCTTCAATAAAAGGAAGCGATTCTCTAAAAGTATCAACATCAGGTAAAATTGCTCCTTTGAAATGTCCAACTTCCGACTCATAATGATTTCTGAAATCAATAAGAATGGTATCAGGTTGATCGGTCAATTTATTAAACTCCTCGGCATTCAAATGTTTACCCTTATTCGTAACATCAAAGGTTTCGTCGTTTAAGCCATCCGCTAGAATTTTATCGCGAACTTTGATTTTCAATTTCAAAAACGGAAATTCTGCTTCCGAGTCATCCACTGCAAAATTCAAACGAATTCCATTTAAAAAATCGATTTCATATAATTCCTCTCGAAATTGACTTAGATTCTCGGTTGGAATAGCAATTTGAGCATTGATTCCTTCTTTGGCGACATAAGTTCTACCTACGATGTCTAGCTTTGACCACATTAAAAACAAATGATCTCTGAATAAGCGAGGATGAGCAATATTTGCGTATTGATAAAAAGAAATAGTGACATATTTATGTCCAACTGTTCGCAAATGAGCTTCTAATTCCTCCTTATTTAATGTATTCCACAGTTGCATGCTATGTTGAATTAAATAATTAGTTGTGCAAAATTAGGACTATTTTTTTGAAATCAATGAACTTTCAAATTGTTCATTTCAACTTTAATCCTTACATCAATTAAAAAAAGTATAATTCAATTAAAAACTGATAAAAGTCAATTTTTAAGCAAATTACTATCATAATTCACAATGTGTGATACCGCCAACTTTGCAGTATGGGAATGATATACATAATGCTAGTTGTAAGTTTATTTATTGCATGCTTCTTCTTAGTGTCTTTTTTGTGGGCAACAAAGAGTGGTCAATTCGATGACGACTACACACCTTCTGTACGCATTCTTTTCGATGAAGAACTAACAATAAAAGAAGACAAAGATGGAAGTAGAAAAGTTTAGTTACGACAATAAGATCGTAAGAAATTTTGCATACGCAACCGTAATATGGGGCGTAACTGGGATGTTGGTTGGGTTAATAATAGCTACACAGCTTGCATTTCCAGAGTTTTACAACGATTATTTAGGATTTAGTTTCCTTTCGTTTGGACGTTTAAGACCATTGCATACAAATGCCGTGATTTTTGCATTTGTAGGAAACGGAATTTATATGGGAGTTTATTACTCATTGCAACGTCTCTTAAAAACACGGATGTGGGGTGATAAATTGAGTTATTTCCATTTCTGGGGATGGCAATTTATCATTGTTTGTGCTGTTGCAACTTTGCCATTTGGTATTACTTCGGGAAAAGAATATGCTGAGCTGGAATGGTGGATTGATATCTTAATTGCATTAATGTGGGTTGTTTGGGGCTTTAATATGTTTGCAACTATCTTAGTTAGAAGAGTACAACATTTATACGTTGCTATTTGGTTCTACATTGCAACATTCGTAACTGTAGCGATGTTACACATCTTCAATTCCTTTGAATTACCGGTTTCATTCTTTAAAAGTTACTCGGTTTACGCAGGTGTTCAAGATGCCTTGGTTCAATGGTGGTATGGTCACAATGCGGTGGCATTCTTCTTAACAACACCTTACTTAGGTTTGATGTACTATTTCGTTCCAAAAGCGGCTAATCGTCCAGTATATTCTTATCGCCTTTCAATTATCCACTTCTGGGCATTGATCTTTATTTATATCTGGGCTGGCCCTCACCATTTATTATACTCTACATTACCTGATTGGGCACAAAGTTTAGGCGTTGTTTTCTCAGTAATGTTGATTGCACCATCTTGGGGTGGTATGTTGAACGGATTGTTGACTTTACGTGGTGCATGGGACAGGGTTCGTGATGATGTGATGTTGAAATTCATGGTGGTTGCCTTAACTTGTTACGGTATGTCAACTTTTGAAGGTCCTTTACTTTCATTAAAAAATGTAAACGTTATTTCTCACTTTACAGACTGGACAATTGCTCACGTTCACGTTGGTGGATTAGGTT
Source organism: Chitinophaga pinensis (assembly GCA_943324565.2). GTDB lineage: Bacteria > Bacteroidota > Bacteroidia > Flavobacteriales_D > Crocinitomicaceae > UBA952. The sequence continues at coordinate 5,296 of CALPMC020000126.1, forward strand.
GGAATGGTATGTTGACATTTGGTTTATTGTACTGGTTGTTCCCAAAAATCTACAGAACTAACTTGTATTCAACAAAAATGGCGAACCAACATTTCTGGATTGCAACTTTAGGGATTATCCTTTACGCAATTCCAATGTATATTGCTGGTTTCATGCAAGGTTTGATGTGGCAAGACTTTAACCCAGATGGAACTTTAACTAACCCAGATTTCTTAAAAACGGTTAACGAGTTAAGACCTTTTTATTACCTACGTTCTTTAGGTGGTTTATTGTACTTAGTTGGAGCGATTATGATGTTCTACAACTTAGTGAAAACTGCAAAATCTGGCGTTCTTTTAGCAAATGAAGATGCTGAAGCTGCCGTAACTAAAAACTTACACGTTTCCCACAAAGGTGAATACTGGCATAAAGTGATTGAGCGCAAACCAATTCAGTTCATGGTGTTAAGTTTAGTAGTTGTTGCGATTGGTGGTATCGCTGAGATTATCCCAACATTAATTGTTAAGGAAAATGTACCAACAATTTCAACGGTAAAACCATACACGCCACTTGAATTGGAAGGACGTGATTTATATATCAGAGAAGGTTGTTACAACTGTCACTCTCAATTAATTAGACCATTGCGTTTTGAAACAGTTCGCTACGGTGAGTACTCAAAATCAGGAGAATTTGTTTACGATCACCCATTCCAATGGGGTTCAAAAAGAACAGGTCCAGATTTAGCTCGCGAAGGTGGATTGAGAAGTAACATTTGGCATTACCAACACATGTATCGACCTAAAGTGGTTTCTCCAGGTTCTATTATGCCAGCATATACTTGGATGCATGATGACGATTTAGATGTTTCAATTCTCGATAGAAAAATCAGAGCAATGCAAACTTTAGGAGTTCCATATCCAAAAGGTTACGATAAAATTGCCTTGAAAGACTTGAGAAAACAAGCACATGAAATTGCAGTTGATATCGTTGAAAACACACCAAAATCTGCACTTAAAGGATTAAATAAACAAGCGAAAATTAAAGAAATCGAGAAAAAAGAGATTATTGCAATTATCGCATATTTACAACGAATGGGAAAAGATATTAAAGTTAAAGTACCTAAAAAATAAGAGCCATGTTAAGATTTATAAAATATAACCTTGAAAGTATTGGAAGTGTAGAATGGTACCCACTATTTTCTTTACTCATATTCGTAGTGTTTTTTATTATAGTTGTGCTTAGAGTTACAAAAATGTCAAAAGCACACGTAATTGAATTAAGCGATTTACCATTAAACGACAAAATCGATACTAACATTAAAGACTTGTAGGATGAGGAACTTTGCAAAAAATTGGATATACATTTTGATTGTTGCGGCATTAGGCAACACCTCAAATGCAGTTGCACAGGAAGGGGAGCAACTATTTAAATCACGTTGTAATACGTGCCACCAAATCGACAAAAATTCAACTGGACCTAAATTAAAAGGCGTTAAACAAAAATGGGCTGATGCTGGAGAAGGTGAAAATTTGTACGCTTGGATTAGTAATTCTACGGCTCTAATTGCTTCAGGGAAAAGTCAACTTGCAAAAGACATTTCTGGCTATAGTCCAACTGCAATGCCTGCACAAACAGTTACAAATGCTGAAGTGGATGCGATTTTTGAATATATTGAGAACCCGCCAGCTGCACCAGTTGCAGTCGGTGCTGATACAACAGCAGTAGCTTCAGAAGTTGTAAAAGTTGATTACAAATACAATTTAACAGTTTTTAATTGGTTGTTGTTCTTAACTG
>CALPMC020000127.1 GCA_943324565.2 Chitinophaga pinensis
AACAAGTGGTAATCAACCAAGTTGGTTGGGCAGGAATAAATCTTGGTAGAATTGATATTGATATCGATGCTGGATTACTAAAGTCAAGTACTTTGGAAGTGAAATAAGTTTAAGATATTTTTTAAACTAAAACTTCTTCATTATTACCGAAGCAATGTGTCCACCAAAACCAAAGGTATTACTCATTGCATAATTTACTTCTTTTGCGCTTGCTTTACCAAGTGGAAAATCGAATAATTCAGCAAATTCAGGCTCGATAGTTTCTGTATTAATAGTTGGAGGAACTAATCCCGTTTGTAAGGCTTTCACACAAGCAATTGCTTCAATAGCTCCAGCTGCACCTAACAAGTGACCAGTCATCGATTTAGTTGCTGAAATGGATACTTTAGAATTTGTACCAAAAACAGTTCTTGCAGCAAACAATTCTGATGTATCTCCTTGCGGAGTAGAGGTTGCGTGCATATTCACATAGTCGATTTTATCTGCCGAAATTCCAGCCTCGCGTAAGGCTTCGTTCATTCCTAAAACAGCACCAGCTCCTTCAGGGTGTGTACCCGTTAAATGATAAGCATCCGCAGCCATTCCACCACCAACAATTTCTCCAAGAATAGTTGCTCCACGTTTTATTGCGTGTTCGTATTCCTCTAAAATTAAAGCACCAGCGCCTTCTCCCATCACAAAACCATCGCGAGAAATATCAAATGGTCGTGAAGCCGTTTCTGGAGAATCGTTTCTTGTAGAAAGAGCTTTTGCAGAAGAAAAACCTCCAATTGACGCTTCATTGATAGCAGCCTCTGAACCACCCGTAATAATCATATCTGCTTTGTCCCATTTGATGTAATTAAAAGCTTCTATAATTGCCGTGTTAGAAGTAGCACAAGCAGAAACAGGGCAGAAGTTAACACCTCTTAAACCATATTTTATGGAAATAATTCCAGAAGCAATATCAACTAAAATACGTGGAATAAAATAAGGGGTAAAACGAGGTGTTCCATCCCCTTCGCAATATTCTTTCATTTGGTCTTGAAAGGTTTGAATCCCACCATTTCCTGAACCCCAAATAACACCAATTCGATCTTTGTTCAATGTTTCAAAATCTATTCCAGCGTGAGCAACTGCTTCTTCTACAGCAACTAAAGCGTACTGAGAAAATTTATCGTATTTGCGCACTTCTTTTGAATCGAAATGATCTAATTCATTATAACCTTTCAATTCACAAGCAAATTTCGCTTTGAATTTTTCTGTGTCAAATTTGGTAATTGGAGCAGCGCCACTTTTACCTTCTTTTAATGCATTCCAGAATGCTTCTAAATTATTTCCAATCGGGGTCAAAGCTCCCATTCCCGTTACTACAACTCTTCTCATTTATCTAATTTTATAGAACTATATTCCTTTGAATTTAAAACACTTATGGCACGTTGTAAAATTTCATTCGAGTCATTGTAAACTTGAAAAAATTCATTTACTCCCCACAAATCTTGCGCAAGGTTTGCTTTTAATCTTAAATGAATCAATTTTTTACTGATTTCGTAATCTTTCTCCAAGAATTCTAATTTTGGATTTTCCTTTTTTACATATTCAAAAAAATCATTCATAAATGCCACGTCACATGAAAAATTCTTATTGAAATCCTCAAAAGTGGGGTATTTGTTTTTCAATTCTGCTCGATTATCAGATAGGTATTTAAAAGGAAAAGAATTGATGTAGCCACCTTGAAATAAGTCACTTAAATAATCGGAATTTTCAGTTGTATCTAGTGGAACAAAGAAATCAGGCATAATTCCTCCGCCGGCATAAACTGTTCTATTCGTTTTCAATGTTTTAAATAGCAATGAATCAGGCATTTTGATTGAATCTGCATGAATGAATTCGCCGTTTAGAAAACGTTGCGTTAAGTCTTTTTTATACATCGCAGGATCATCATATGGCTTTTGGATAAATCGTCCAGCTGGCGTATAATATCTTGCGATTGTTAAACGAATCTCTGAACCGTCGCTTAAAGGCATTGGACGTTGCACTAAACCTTTACCAAAAGTCCGTCTCCCAACAATTAAACCTCTGTCCCAGTCTTGGATTGAACCTGATAAAATCTCACTTGCACTAGCAGAATATTCGTCTGTTAACAAGATTAGTTTACCGTCTTCAAATAATCCTTTTTTTCCAGCTTTTAAATTACTTCTTGGTTGAGAACGACCTTCAGAATAAACAATTAATTTATCTCCAGAAAGAAATTCATCAGCTAATTTGTGAGCTGCATCCAATAATCCACCACCATTTCCCTGTAAATCGAAAATTAGGTTTTTCATTCCTTTTGCTTTTAATGCAGCCATTGCAGCATGAACTTCTTCAACGGTTGTTCTTGAAAAACTATTTAAACGAATATATCCAGTTTCTTTGTCAATCATATAATGTGCATCCACTGAATAAACTGGGATTTTGTCACGTGTCACATTAAAGACCAAATTATCTTTTTGTGAGCGTCTTTTAATTTCTAAAACTACTTTAGTTCCTAAATCACCCATTAATTTTGTGCGAACATCATTGTTTTTCAATCCAATTCCTGCTATTGTTTTTCCGTCTACACCAACAATTTGATCTCCAGGCAAAATTCCCAATTTCTCACTTGGTCCACCGGGAATTGTAGCAACAACATTCAATGTGTCTTTCATAATCTGAAAGCGAATTCCAACACCAACAAAACTTCCATTGATTGAAGTTTGTGCCTCACTCAACTCTTCAGCTGGAATGTAAGTAGAGTGGGGGTCGAGCTTCTCTAACATTGCAATGATGGCAGTTTCAGTCAACTCCTTTCCCTTAATTGGGTCAACGTAAAAACGAGTGATATTATCCATTACTTCATCAAATTTTTGAGAAGTACTTTTTTCACTTGGGTCAAATTGTGCAAATAGGGAACTTGATAATAATATAGAGCTAACAAAAAGAATTTTTTTCATGTACTAAATTTAGAAATGTAAACCTAAGAAACACATTCAATATAAAATCGTGCCTTTATTCAAATATAATCCGTTTTTGTGAATACTTAACGAATTAATCCAAAAATGAAAGACCTTAGTAAACAATTAACTGATGTAAATTCTTAGTGTAAGATCAGAAAAATTGAAATCACATTGAGTTTATGAAAGTCAAAACAACAAAAAAAACGGTGGATAAATACTTTTCGTAAATTAAATAAATAATTACCTTTCCTCCAATTCATCAATTTGAACTATTGGCCCAACCATACAAATACTTGCAGCACTTATTGAATGATATTTCACCCAAACTTTTTGGCCATCGGAAATAGATACAGAAGAGGAAAATTCAGTCAAATTCGTGGGTTCAATCGCATCGCCATTTTCTAATTCTATCAACATTCCACAACCATCTAATCCCGTATAATCTTTTAGGGTTGCTTTTGTCATTCCTTCGTGTGATTTGGAACAACTGAAAATGAGAAAACTAAGGGCTGAAAATAGAATGATTTTTTTCATAAGTTGTTGTTTTATAGTTCAAAGTTAAGGCTTTTAATAATTCATTTTTATTCGTTTTAAATCTTGATATTTTTTCAATTTAATTTCGTTCGTTTCTTCCTTTTAAAATCAATATCTTTGCAATCTAAAATTCAGTAAAAGATATGTTTGAAAATCTAACGGACAAGTTTGAACGCGCGTTTAAAGTATTAAAAGGTCAAGGTCAAATTACAGAAATAAACGTAGCAGAAACCTTAAAGGAGGTGCGAAGAGCATTATTAGATGCCGATGTTAACTTTAATACCGCAAAGAATTTTACGAATACTGTAAAAGAAAAAGCACTTGGTCGCGATGTGTTGAAGTCCGTTTCGCCTAGTCAATTGATGGTGAAAATTTGCCACGAAGAGTTGGTGGAATTGATGGGTGGAAATGAATCTGAAATCAATTTGAAAGGAAATCCTGCAATTATTTTGATGTCTGGTTTACAAGGTTCGGGAAAAACAACATTCACTGGAAAATTAGGAAACTACCTTAAAAACAAAAAAGGGAAGAAAGTTTTATTGGTTGCTTGTGACGTTTATCGTCCAGCTGCGATTGACCAATTACACGTTTTAGGTGAACAATTAGGAATTGAAGTTTATTCCAATAAAGAAGATAAAAATCCGGTAAACATTGCTTCTTCAGCTGTTATTCATGCGAGAAGTAACGGTTTCAATGTTGTGATTGTCGATACAGCTGGTCGTTTGGCAATTGACGACCTAATGATGGACGAAATTGCGAAAGTAAAAGAAGCAATAAATCCAAGTGAAACGTTATTTGTCGTGGATTCCATGACAGGACAAGATGCAGTAAATACAGCAAAAGCCTTCAACGAAAAAATCAATTTCGACGGAGTTGTTCTTACGAAATTAGACGGTGATACAAGAGGTGGTGCTGCCTTATCTATTAAAGCTATTGTAAACAAACCCATCAAATTTGTTGGTACAGGTGAGAAAATGGACGCTTTAGATGTGTTCTATCCTTCTCGTATGGCGGACAGAATTTTGGGAATGGGTGACGTTGTTTCCTTAGTAGAGCGTGCGCAAGAGCAATTCGACGAAGAGGAAGCACGCAAGTTGCAAAAGAAAATCATGAAGGATCAATTTGATTTCAATGATTTCTTAGCGCAATTGCAACAGATTAAAAAAATGGGTAATGTCAAAGATTTGATGGGAATGATTCCAGGAATGGGAAAAGCCATGAAAGATGTAGACGTTCCAGACGATGCTTTTAAAGGAGTAGAAGCGATAATTTTATCAATGACACCAAAAGAAAGAGCGAATCCTGCATTATTAAATACATCTCGCAAAAATAGAATTGCAAAAGGAAGTGGTACGAATATTCAAGAGGTAAATAAACTCATCAAACAATTCGAAGACATGCGTAAAATGATGAAAATGATGTCCAATCCAAGAAATATGATGGGCATGATGAGTAAATTGAAGGGTATGGGTGGAATGCCAGGAATGTAATATGGGAGAATTTGACTTATATCCTGAAAAACCAGTTATTGAAAAAGTAAAAGTAGAAAGTAATTGGGGTTTAACCGCTTTCACAATTGTATTGTTTGTTGGTACTTTCTTGCTCATTTTTTCGGAGGAGCTACGATTTGTTCTTTTCTTAATTGCTGTTCTATTAATTCATGAATTGGGACATTATATTTACATGAAAAAATTTGATTATGATAATGTTCGAATGCTTTTTATTCCTTTAATGGGTGCTTTTGTCCAAGGAAGTAAAGATAAATATTCTCAACGTCAAAGTTTTATTGTTGCAGCTCTAGGGCCTTATCCAGGAATTATTATTGGTTCAGTTTTATTAATTCTTTCTGCAAGTTATCAGTCTGAATGGATGATTGAGTGGAGTTTTTTGTTTTTGTTCATCAACATTATCAACCTCGTTCCAATCGATCCTTTAGACGGAGGACAATTATTTAAATTATTAATGAATAAAAAGCGTGACTTTTTTTTAATGATTTTTGCATTGATTTCATCCTTTGTTTTAATTGGAGTTGGTTATTTATTAACTAGTTGGCTAATGGTTGCTTTTGGATTCTTTATGGGAATCAGAGTGAGAGGAATTCAGCGAAATTATCACATTCGCAAAGAGTTAGATACTAATGGGATTAATTATAACACAACTTATGCTGATCTTTCTAATCGCGATTATTTATTGATTAAAAATATTCTATTAGAGGAAATTCCAACCCTTAAGAAATTCCAAGAATTGCAAGGAGAGGTGGATGATGAGGTAATGGCGTCTCATGTTAATTCCGTTTTATTGGCACCTGTAAAGCTTGATGCATCGGTAAGATTTAAGATTATGATTGTATTGAGTTGGATGTTTTTAATGTTTCTTCCTTTCCTATTATTGTTTTTTATGAATCTTAATTTCGATTGGTATTTCGAAATGCTTTAATTTTCAGAACTATTTTTGGTACAATCATTGTCAAAGCCGACTACATGAAGTTTGTTTTCTTTTTAATCCTTTTTTTACCTTTCGTTTCTTACAATCAATGCGATAAGGTTTTTGTGTCGGGTAGGGTAGTAGACACCTTGCGACCTCAGAGTTTTTATAATTTAATGGTTATAAATCGTTCAACAGGTAGAGGGATTTTTGGTCAACCAGATGGTTATTTTTCTGTTTATGCAACACCTAAAGACGTTATTATTCTCTCCACTAAAGAATATCCTACATTTGAATTTATTGTTGAAGCTGATTCTAATTGCCAGTGTCAAGTATTAGCTTATGTAGATAGATTACCAAATCAAATTAAAGAAGTTGTTGTGAGACCTCTAAAAACCTTGGAACAAATCAAAGAAGAAAGAAAGAATTTAGTTCTAAGAGAAACACGTCAAGTAACAGGTATAGATGCATTACAAAGTCCAATTACAGCGTTATATCAAGCTTTTTCTAAGAAGGAACAAAACAAGCGTTGGATAGCTGAGCAGAATTACAAAAACGATCAACGTCAAGTAGTTAAAGAATTATTGCGTCTTTATGTTGCTTACGAAATCATTGAAATGGAAGAAGAAGAATTTGATGATTTTATCATTTTCTTAAATGCCGATCCTGATTTCTTGAAAACGGCCGCAGAAATGGAATTGGTGCTTTTCATCAAAGATAAATTTGAACATTTCAAGACCTTGAAAAGATAGTTTCAGTTTAAAGGTAATTTAAAAATAATACTAGAAATTAACTCTTAGTGCTTAAAAAACAAAATCCAATTTATTCGGATAGCTTAATTCTAAAGTATCAATTAACTTTCTATTTTTTAAAATTTATATGAATTAATCCTTTAATTTAAAAAGGGTTAATGCTTTATTTTATAGGTTGTTAAATCCGTTGGTGATTCTTCAGAACATTAATAAGTGTATTCAGAACATTTATTAATGTTTCAACTATATATTTCCTAATAGCGTAATTAATTCTTGGACACAAAACTAAGTTAACAATAATTAGATTTGTGTATGTCAAAACATCGTAAAAGTTGGTCTTCAGAAGACAAAGAGAAGATTGTTCTTCATTCGAATGAACATGGTATTAGTAAAACAGTTAG
>CALPMC020000128.1 GCA_943324565.2 Chitinophaga pinensis
ATGTAGGGCACTTTTGAACTTCCGCAATCGACAATTACTAACATATTAAAATTCTAAAATTCCTAATCCTTGACGCACAATTTCTGGTGTCCCTTGTGTGCAATCAACAATCGTGGTAACGTCTAATTTTCCATAGCCTCCATCAATAATCATCGCCACATCGTCGTCATAATTTTGATAAATCTCATACGGATCGGAGAAGTATTCTTGAATATTATCAGCTTTATTGTGCAAGGATGTTGTTGCGATTGGATTGCCTAATTGGCGAACAATTTCCAAAATGATTTCATTGTCAGGAACACGAATTCCGATTTCCTTTTTGTTGGTATCGAAAATTTTAGGAATGTCATTGTTGGCAGGTAAAATAAACGTAAATGGTCCTGGTAAATGGTGTTTCAATAATTTAAATGTTGCTCTGTCAATCTGTTTTGAATAAAAAGACAAATTAGAAAGGTCGCGACAAATGATTGCGAAATTGATTTTATTGAGTTTATTTCCTTTCAACCTTGCTAATTCTTGCAATGCTTTTTTATTCATTAAATCGCAACCAATCGCATAAACAGAATCGGTTGGGAAAATGATGATTCCTCCTTTTTGCAGACAATCAACTGCTTGTTGAATCAAGCGTTTATCAATATTATGAGGATTTATTTCTACAAACATTATTTGGATATTTTACATGAAATGGCGCGGTGATCGCTGTATTCTTCTTTTTGAATTTTAAATTCATACGATGCCAATTCAGGTGAATGAAAAATGTAATCAATTCTTCCAGCAGGTAATTTCCCAATGTATGTGGAACCAATTCCGATAGAAGTATTTCTAAAAGCGTCGGTTAAAGTTCTATTAAATTGATTGTAAGTATAAGAAAGTGGTGTATCGTTAAAATCGCCACAAATAATAGTTGGATAAGGTGAAGTTTTGGCATGTTCAGAAACTCGTCGTGCTTGATCGGCTCTTTTTTGATAAGCAATATGTAGTTTTTTGAGCATGTATTTTATTGTAGATTCATCCGTTAAATTATCAATTGGGTTACCCGGTTTAATTTGATAATAATCGGATTGAAATTTAATTGATTGTAAATGCACATTGTAAATTCTAAAAGTATCAGAATCTTTGACTATATCTGCGTAAATACAGTAATTGAAGTCTTCACTACTTTGTGCGTCAAACATCACGTCACCTTTTGCAATCATTGGATATTTTGAGAATAAAGCAATTCCAAAATTTTGATGCGCATGTCGTTTGTAAGCACTTCTTTCATGGTATATCGTTGTTCCCATTATTGAATAAATGGAATCAATGGTTGGGAAATTTGTAGGATGATCTTGTCTGTAAAATTCTTGAATGCATAATATATCGGGATTTTCACTTCTGATATAACTAAATATTTTATTTCTAGATGCCTCTGCACCTTCTCGAGAAGGATTGTAGATATCAAAAAGTCGAACGTTATAAGAAAGAATTTTCAGCTCATTTTGTTTTTTGGAATCTTCAAAAAGTGTAAGAGCAAATGCTCTGAAATGCAATTTTCCGCCAATTAAAAATACCACTAGCGAAACAAGTGCCCATTTGGAACGGAAAATCAACCAAACAAGAAAAATGAATACATTAACTGTTAAAACAATTGGATATGCTAATCCAATAAAAGGTAAAATGAAAATTGTGTCCGGGTGTATAAGTGGTGCAAGATAGCATGTCAATAACGTCAAAAAACTAATTACTGAAGCGATTTTAAAAAGTAAAGGAATTCCGAAATAGCGAATTTTACCCATTTTTACTCTGATTGAAAAGAAAATCTTTTTCTTCTTTGGTTAATGATTCATAGCCTGCTTTGGATATTTTATCCAAAATTGCATCTGTTTTTTCTTGTCGTTTTTTCTTTTCTAAATTATAATCTTCGTCCTTTTTAAATCCACCTCTAGTTGTTGTAAATTTTGGAGTTTTGGGTTTATTGAAAGAAAAGAAGTTTTTTACATTTCCAAAAAGTCGGTACAAAATATTAATGATGTTGTTTTTTGAATACATATTTTGAATTGAAATTAAACCAAAAATTGCTCCACCTAAATGCGCAAAATGCGCAATGTTATCATCACTTCCAAGTCCGATTAAGTCTTTCAATAAGAAGAAAATAGCTATAAAATAAATGCGAACAGGAAAGACGCCAAACAAATTAACTTTTGTATTTGGGCTGTAAAATGCGAGCGCTGTGAAAATCGCCATTACAGAACCTGAAGCGCCAACAACTATGTTATGACTTTCTTGCATAGCTGGAAAAACAAAATGCGAGAGAATTTCTAATAAACCGCCAGTAATTCCTCCAAAAATATAGGTGTATAGTAATCTTTTTCCGTTAAAAATGGATTCAAAAAATTGTCCAGAGAAATAAAGGAACAACATATTGAACAGCAAATGTAAAAGGTCAAAATGCGAGAAAATACTTGTAAAAATCCCCCAAGGTTTTATTATAAATCCAAGTACGTTGGTGTCAAGCGTAAAGATAACATCTGCAATTGACCAATTTGTATCGAAAAGTAAAAGTCGATAAGTGACAATTATTAGTTGAATAAAGATAAAAACGAAAACATTTGCAAATATCAATTTCGTGGTTACGCTTCCATGACGTAATTGAAACTGTAATTCTTCAACAAGATTTCTTGAGTTATTCATGGTTTACCAGAAATTATTTTTATCCGTTTTTCGCCAAATTAGCACTATAATTCCACCTATAATTGCACCGCCAACATGGGCTAGATGGGCTGTACTATCGCCAGCATCGTCTTGATAAGACTGATAGATTTCATATAAAAAATAGCCTCCAACCAAGAATTTTGCTTTGATTGGAAACATGAAATAAATCATAAATTCGGTGTTCGGAAATAGAATTGCGAAGGCTGCCATGATTCCAAAAACAGCACCAGATGCGCCAACCATAGGTGTATATGAATTAACAACATATTCATGATAGATTTTATTTGTTTCATACGCAACAACATTGTACTCAGAATTTTTAATCATTCCATTTACTTCATCTAAATCAAAACCTTGGTTGACTAATTGTTGCTTTAAAACTTCTAATTCATAAACTCCAATTATGTTATACAATCCAAAAGCGCCAAGTGCAGTAGCAATAAAGAAAATAAAAAATCGTTTTGGACCCCAAATCTTCTCTAAATAAGCACCTAACATAACAAACAACCACATATTAAAGAAAATATGAAGCAAGTTTCCATGCATAAAAAAGTGGGTTACAATTTGAAATGGTTGGAATAAGGTAGAGTTAACATAATGTGCACCAAACTGGGAAACAAGATCTATTCCTTGCGTTTTTAAAATATAAGTGGCGACAAAAAACATGATGTTTAAAATCAAAATGTTTTTAGTTACTTGTGGTATATTATTTAGCATATTAAAATTTTTGTGCTATTTCTTCAATTGTTAAAGTGCTTAAAATTTTCTTTCCTGTTGGAGAAAAGCTATGATTTTCGCATTGAAATAATTGATCTATTATCTTTTTTCCGTGGTCTATAGTTGATATAGACAAAGTTCTACTTGCAGATTTGGCGATGTCTGAAATAAGTTTGTGAGCTAAATCCGATTTTTCAATTTCGCGATGCATTAAGGTTTCTAACATATTTTCTAATACATCATTGATATGTTCATCAGAAAAAAAAGATGGAATTGCATTAATCAATAAATTCTCCTCTTGAATTTCACCTATGAATCCCAATTGATTAAACAAAGAGGTATTGTTAGACCATTGCAAAGCTTCTTGTTGACTAATATTTTTCTCGTAAGGAAACAATAATTGTTGTGCTGCTATTGGCGAATGAATAAAATTAGATTGCAATTCATCGTAAACAATACGTTCATTTGCTCGTTTGTAGTCGATTACTAATAGTCCTGATTTACAATTTGTGATAATGTATTTTCCACGAATAAGTAAATTGTCAGTTTGTTCCACAATGGCATCCTCAATTGCTTCTTCAAACTCAATTTTTTGTGTTTCAATTGGCGATTCCTCTTCTTTAATTTTGTAGAAATTTTCCCAATCTAAAGTAGTTGGTGCTTCGTTTCCGAATCCTACATTTTTCATTGCTGAAGAAAATCCACTTGATCCACCTTTAGAATTGGAATTTGGACTTGAACTTGTCGATTGAAATGGATTGAAATTTGGGTTTACTTCAATATAAGGTGCAACAGGATCTGATTTTCTTATGGAAGATGGAACTTCAAAACTTGTTTCTTGTTCAAAATCAAGTGTTGGATAAACGTTATATTTACCAAGTGCTTGTTTTACTGCACTTAGTAAAATTGAATAGATAAAACGATCTTCTTCAAATTTGATTTCGGTTTTTGTTGGGTGAATATTTACATCAATTTTCGACGGATTAATTTCAAAAAAGATGAAATATGTTGGGTATGTTTTTTCAGCAATTAATCCTTCATAGGCTTTTGTTATTGCATGGTGAAAATAACTATCCTTAAAAAAACGATTATTGACAAACAGGTATTGTTCTCCGCGTGATTTTCTTGAAGCATCAGGTTTTCCAATATACCCATGAATCTTTACGATATTCGTTTCTTCTTCTATAGGAACTAATTTTTCTTGGATTGATTTTCCAAAAACATCCACTATTCTTTTTCTTAAGATTGCACTTTGAAGTTCATAAATTGCTTGTCCATTATGGAATAGGGAAAATTGTACATTTGGATGCGCGAAAATAATACGTTCCATTTCTTCGCGAATGTGATTGAATTCAACAGCATCAGATTTTAAGAAATTCCTTCTCGCTGGAACATTATAAAACAAATTTTTAACTTCAAAGGAACTTCCTTTCGGACAAACAACTCTTTCATTAATTTTTATAGTACTTCCTTCAACCTCGATCTTAACACCAAGTTCTGCTTCGTCTTTGTGTTTTGTTTTTAAAGTTACGTGGGCAATTGCAGCAACAGAGGCAAGCGCTTCACCTCTAAATCCTTTTGTTTGTAATTGAAACAAATCATCTGCAGATTTTAATTTACTTGTAGCGTGTCTTTCGAAACAAAGAACAGCATCTTTTTCATTCATTCCATCTCCATCGTCAATGATTTGAATCAATGTTCTTCCTGCATCTTTGATAATAACTTTTATACTTGTAGCACCTGCATCAATCGCATTTTCAACCATTTCTTTAATGACAGAAGATGGACGCTGAATAACTTCTCCAGCAGCTATTTGGTTGGCAATATGATCTGGCAATAATTGAATGATACTCATTTCTTAATGGTTTTTTGAATCACCTGTATAGCCTTATCCAGTACATATAATTTGAAATACCCAAAAACAAAATTTAATTCAATTAAGTTAAAAATACTATTGTTTTTTAGATTTTGCTTTATTTTTAACTTTCGACTATTTTTTCGCTCGAAGATATTTATCAGATTAAAGTCGATAGGTTTGTCTTGAAATACAGTTATAACTTGAATGATTGTCATTTTTTGCTTAATAAACAAAAATAGGGATTAATATTTTAACATTAATCCCTATTAACAAAACTTATAAAAGCAAAAAGAAATAAGAAAACTAGATTCTAGTTATTGTTCCTTTGTATTCAGATTTTTCACCAGCCTCTGGGAATTTAATCGTCACTTTCCAAATATAAACTTTTTTAATATCAACTAATTTACCATCTCTTTTATCAATTCCATCCCAAGGTTGTGATGCGTCAGAAGTTTCAAAAACAATTCCACCATCTGTTGGGTCTAAAATCACCATTTCGAAAGGAGAAGTTCTATTTTGTAGTGCAACAGGTAAGAATGTAGTTTTGCGATTGTCGTTTGAAAATGGATCGAAAGCATTGTAAGCAAGTAAGTTATATTCATCCTTAACTTGAATTAATTTACTTTCCGTTGATTTACACCCTTGTTCATTTGTTGCTGTAACATTAAGTTCATAAGCTCCTTTTCTGAAAGCGTAAATTACAGCATTTTTACCAGTAACATCAAGTGTTTTGTTATTCAAAGTCCACTTAACTTTATTTTCTTCACTTTCTAAACTAGCTTTTAAAACAGGTAGACCATTTTCGTAAGTTAACTCAGAATCAAAACTCAAAGAGATTGAAGGTGAGTTAATTACGTTGAAAGTTCGTAATTCAACCAAATCGCCTTTTTCGTCAACTCCATTGATAGTGTAAGTGCCAGTTTGTGTTAAATTAGTTTTAAGCTGACTTTTTGAACGAATTATTTCTAACTTACCAGAAGGTGTTTTTAAAACGATTGATTTAGTATTTTCGTTTTCTAATTCAAGAGTTTCACCTTGACATTTTGTAGATACAGTTGGTATTATATAACTTGAATTAGGCTTTTGATTTTCGGTAGAATTTTGAACAAGATTCGATTGATAATTCGGAAAATTAGGAACCACCCCAAACTCCAAATCCTTCATGAATTGCTGATTGGAATTTTCGTATTCACCTCTTACTTGATTTTGTTCAATATTTAAAAGAGAATTAGTCGAATTTTCGGTTGTGTTTTTTTGTGTTTGTTTTTGATTTGTTATTTGTTTTTCAGTAATTGATGCAGGGTTTATGGAAGCAGTTTTTTTAGTTGAAGCTGATTGTTTTTCAACTTGTTTAACTTCTTTTTTATCGATTAAATTTGTTTGTTTATCATCAGAATTAGAAACGATAAAAACAGAAACTGCTAATGCAGCTGCTGCGAAACCGATTAATCCCCATTTTGTAAAATTGATCGG
>CALPMC020000129.1 GCA_943324565.2 Chitinophaga pinensis
CAGCACATTTAGCTGGTCCAGAAGGCGTTATTGAATTGTTGATTAAAAAAGGTTATACGCTTACTCCAATAAAATTATAATGAAAAGATTTCTATTTATTGCTTCCCTCCTATTTATTTTCGCTTCATGTAAAACGTATTCCGACCAAGAGATTGAAGGATTTGATACAGAAATTCAAGCGTATATCAAAAAAAATAAACTTGATTTAGACGCTTCTCCTTCTGGATTATACTACAAAATCACGAAAGAAGGTGAAGGAAGAATGATTCAATATACAGATAGTGTTTCCATTTCTTACAAAGGAAAATTACTAAACGGACGCATTTTTGACTACACAAAAGAACCATTAACTTTTGCGGTGAAAGGTCTGATTGGTGGATGGAAAGAAACTTTGTTGTCTTGCAAAAAAGGTTCTGAAGTTGTGATGATTATCCCACCGCAATTAGGTTATGGCAGCCACAAACTCGATGACATCCCACAAAATTCAATCTTATTCTTCGAGATGAAAGTATGGAATGTGAAGTGATACCATTTTAGTAATACTCCACCTCGAAGAGGTCACGATTAAAAATTACTTGGTGAAATACCGAGATAGTTTTTAACTAGTTTAATATGAGATTTCACTACCGCGAATAAAAATAATTTTGGTAAAGCTGCATGCGTTTTGAAGGCTCTGCGTTTCTTTTTATGTTTAACTATTAATTCCATTTTGTTTTTGATTCATTTTTTAAGGCTTCGAATTCGATGCCTTAAAATTTGGATTGTTGGATTTTTCCTAAAATCTGAAATCGGTGGTTCAAAATGTTTTCTTGAAAATCAATTTAATCAAAATAGGGTGAAATCGTAAATGGTTGAAACCATTTTTTGATTCGGTGTGTATTCCATAAGTGAGGGTTTAAACCCTCACCTATGGAAATTACCACGATCGTTTCAACCATTTTAATGGTTTTTAATTGTACCGAATTCGGGAGAATTAGAATAGCAACACATAAATTCAAAAAACAAAACTTGAATTAATTCATCTTCCCACATTTTTTACGAACTTAGCACCAACATATATTAATTGAACAAAAATAGAATTATAGAAAGATAAAATAATAACATATTGTTGAGCTTTTAGCTCTTATTCTCCCAAAATCAGAAACCTAGGAAATTTCTAAACACAAGTGAGAATAGAGCGCGAGGTTCACGTCCAAATGGGCGTGAGCTGTTCGTGTTTATTTACTTGTGTAGGCTCTCCTAGGTGCCTTGGTTTGGAAATAAGCACAATGGGCAGTTTGCGCCTTTTTTGCTTTGTGGTTTAAGAGCTAGTTCAGCTTTTAAACTGAAAAAATGGCAAAAGAAAAATCCTCAAACAAAAATCTTCACCAAGCAAAGAACAATAAGAAAGACGAATTCTACACGCAATTATCTGACATTGAAAATGAATTGCGACATTATAAAGCACATTTCAAAGACAAAGTAGTTTATTGCAATTGCGACGACCCAAGAGTCAGTAATTTCTTTCATTATTTCTCCTACAATTTTGAGCATTTGGGCTTAAAAAAGTTGATTGCCACCTGCTTCAAAAATCAAGATGCTGACTTATTTAGCGAAAATCAATCCGATAAAGCCATTTACTTAGAATACACAGGCGACAAAAACGGCAACAAAATTCCAGATATTGAAGAAATAGGGATTCAAGAACTCAAAGGTGACGGCGATTTCCGAAGTCCTGAAAGTATTGAGTTGTTGAAACAGGCAGACATCGTAGTAACCAATCCACCATTTTCACTTTTTCGCGAATACATGGCGCAATTGATTGAATACGATAAGAAGTTTGTGATTGTGGCACATCAAAATGCAATTACTTACAAAGATATTTTCAAACTCATCAAAGAAAATAAGCTTTGGTTAGGCTATGGATTCAAAGGTGGCGCAGGACATTTCATCAATACGCAATATGAGGATTATGCAACTGCAGGCGACCACAAAGAAGGAATGATTCGTGTTTCAGGAGTACATTGGTTCACTAATCTTGACATTGATAAACGACACGAAGATTTATTACTTTATAAGAAATTTAATCCAGAAGAATTTCCTTCCTACGATAATTACGATGCAATTAACGTTGATAAAACGAAAGATATTCCAATGGATTACCAAGGTAACATAGGTGTTCCTATAACTTTTCTTGACAAATACAATCCTGAGCAATTTGAAATAATAGGACAAGGTCAAGGAAACCTTTATAGAGAATTAACTGATAAAGGGTTAAAACAAAAATTTGTTGATGATTATTATGCAAATGGTGGAACAGGATCAATCAAAGAAGATCATCCAGTCTTGGGATATTATAATTCAAATTGCAAACCAATTATTCCATATATGAGAATCATTATTAAACATAAAAAACTATGAAAATAGAACTGAAAGAAATTACAGTAAGGGAATTAGTAAACGGTTTTAAAGACAATCAAGAAGACGGTGTTGTTGGGTTTGATGGCAAATTGGATATTCGCCCACCCTATCAGCGCGAATTCATTTACAAAGAAAAACAACGTGATGCTGTCATCTACACATTAACAAGAGATTATCCATTGAATGTAATGTATTGGGCAGTACGCGAAAACGGAGATTTTGAAGTAATTGACGGACAACAACGCACCATTTCCATTTGTCAATATGTGAATGGTGACTATTCTGTAATTGTAGGGGACATACCCAACTATCGAGCTTTTCACAATTTACAGAACAACGAACAAGAACAAATTTTGAATTATCGTTTGATGATTTACATCTGTAGTGGTTCGGAAAGTGAAAAATTAGAATGGTTTAAAACGATTAATATTGCTGGAGAAAAATTGACAGAACAAGAATTGAGAAATGCCGTTTATTCTGGTTCTTGGGTGTCGGATGCAAAGAAACATTTCAGTAAAAATAGTTGTGTAGCTTATCAAATAGGCAATAAATATTTGACTGGTGCGGTAAATCGACAAGAATATTTAGAAACGGCTATCGAATGGATTTCAAAAGGAAATGTGGAAGTTTATATGTCCAACCATCAGCACGACCCGAATGCAAATGCACTTTGGATTTATTTTCAAAGCGTAATTTCTTGGATAGATGGAACCTTTACAACTTACAGAAAAGAAATGAAAGGCATTGATTGGGGAACCTTGCACCATAAATTCAAAGATGAAATCTATGATGCAAAAGCACTTGAAGATGAAATTTCAGAATTGATGCAAGATGAAGATGTGACCAAGAAATCTGGGATTTATGAATACATTTTGACGCGCAACGAGAAATATTTGAACATTCGTGCATTTACAGACAAACAAAAACGTGAAGCTTTCGAGCGTCAAAAAGGAGTTTGTGTGAAATGTGGTGAAACTTTTGGTTTACACGAAATGGAAGCCGACCACATTACGCCTTGGCACGAAGGAGGAAAAACCTCAGCCGAAAACTGCCAAATGCTTTGCCGAAATGATAATAGAATTAAAAGTGGGAAGTAGAAAGCTATACTTATTTTTCTAGAAATTTATCGCGCCAATTTTCATCCGAATTAAGAAGCAAACTTTCCATCTTGGCCGAAAAGATAAAGCCGAAGGTTTATGAGTATGGGTTTTTGATGGAGTGATATTCAGGAAATGGTTGAAACCATTTTTTGATTCGGTGTGTATTCCATAGGTGAGGGTTTAAACCCTCACCTATGGAATACACACACACCTTTTAAATCGACTATATCATTTGTTTAACCAGCAATTCCAAACCTAAATTATGCATTAATTCTTTTACTTTTTCTTCGCTATAATTAAATTGCTTTTGCAGTGAGCAATTCAATACCCAACGTATATTATGAAATTCTTTATGAATCCTTAATTCTTGCTCCAAATCCAATAAATTTTCGTGAATAGTTTCACTATTCCAATAGATTTGACTATTTGCTCCAATTGTACAATGACTTATTGTTGCTTTTTGGAAGATTGGGAGATTCATAAAAAAAGCATCAGCGGCATTTTGTAAAGAAAAATTTTCTAGTTGGATTTTATCATGAAATAACTTGATTAAATCGTTAGCAATGCGTTTTTCTGTCTTTCGTTTAATTTTTTGATACAATAAATCTAAAACTGAGAAATCAAATTCTGAATGCCAAATAAGATAAATTAAGTCCGTCAATTTTTTCTTTTCTTTTAAGCTCCATTGAATTGAATCTAATTCCTTCATTAATTGTGCTTTAACATTTAAGTAATTGGCATTAGCCTCAACTACACAATTCCAAATCCTTTTAGTTGTGTCTAATTGAAAAAAAGAATGCTTATTGGAGGAAAAAGTAATGTACTCCAACTTTTTTTGAGAAATAAAAATATCCAATGTTGGCTCATCTGCAACCACTAATAAAATTAGCTTAAGCTCTTCAGTAAGTAATTGTTTCATATTGATTTTTTTACAAAGAAATTTTAGCTGACCGCCATAAATTGTAGTTTTGAAGCAATACATTCGCATAAAATAAGTTTTATGTCTCAAGTAAAATCAATTGAACGCTTAAGCAGTATATTAAATTTCGTTCATCAATATCCATATTGCAGTCTTCAAGAAATGATGGGGAATCTATCCAATAAAGATTTTTTCCCTACCGAACGCACCATGCAACGCGATCTCAAAACAATACGTGAAATGTGCTTTATTGATATCAAGTACAGTCGCTTGCACAACGGCTATTTTATTGATAAAGAAAGTGAACGTGATTTCAATGAATGGATGCAACTATTTGAGTTATTCAATCGAGCAAACGTAATCAATGAAGTTTTAATAAAAACTCCAGGTACAATTGATTACATTGATTTTGATCAATCAGTAAGCATTCATCAAGAACAATTGTTTCCATCGGTACTCAATGCAATCATTGAACGAAGAAAAATTAATTTTACCTATCAACGATTTTGGGAAGATGAACCCATTCAAATCGAACTGGAACCACAATTATTGAAAGAGTACTTAAATCGTTGGTATGTCGTTGGAACAAATGAAGCTGGTGAATTTCGAAGTTATGGGCTTGAGCGCGTTACTGAATTTCAGATATTAGCTTCGACATTTAAACCTAAAGTGAAAAACCCCAAGAAATTATTCTACGATGTGATTGGCTTGTATTCAGAAAATGAATTGGAGCAAGTTGTTTTAAGTTACCAACCTTTTCAAGGGAAATACATCAAATCGCAACCTTTACATCCCAGTCAAAAAATCCTAATCGATAACGATTCTGAGCTGCGAATTGAAATTACAGTTTGCCCAAATTTCGAATTAGAGGAACAAATTTTAAAACAAGGCGAACGGGTTAGGGTTTTGGAGCCACAGTGGCTGCGAGAAAATATCAAAAAGAGAATAAATGATGCACTATTGAATTATGACAAGTAAATATTTAGACTCAAAACTCTGTCCGTTATCATTTAAAAACCATTTATGTTCAATTTAGTTTACTATTTTTAATCTTTACCCATGACAAACACATTTACTGCCATCGACTTTGAAACTGCACAAGGATACAGACATAGTATTTGTCAAGTTGGAATTGTGCGTGTTGAAAACGGAATCATTTCTGAAGAAATCAATTTATTGGTTCAACCGCCGGATAACTATTATTGGGAGAAGTTCATCGATATTCACGGAATTACACCAGAAGACACAGCAAATGAACCTACTTTTAATCAAATTTGGCACAAAATCGAACATCTTATAAAAGATCAAGATGTCGTAGCTCATAATGGAATTTCATTTGATTTTCCTGTACTGGAAAAAACACTTGAATACTATGGAATGACCTCCCCTCATTATAATAAACATTGCACCTATCGCCTATACAAAGACAACCTTGCCTCATTGTGTCAAGAGCACAAAATTCCACTCAATCACCACGATGCGTTGAGCGATGCAAGGGCTTGTGCGGAGTTGTTTATGAGGTATAAATCAATCATTAATTGAACAGACAGAACATATTAAATAGAATAAAATGGAAGAAAAAAAAGTAAAGCCTTACCAATATTTAAAAGACCTTTTTGATGATAACGAAATTCAAAAAATAACGGTTCCATCCTATCAAAGAGCCTATTCATGGGAGGAAAAACAATTGAATCAATTCATCGGTGATTTAATTGAAATGACTTCTAAGGACAAAAAAGGTTATTATTTTGGGCATTTCATTTTTGAAAAAAGTAATAATAATTTTCAAGTTATTGATGGACAACAGAGAATTACAACATTCATTTTGTTCCTCATCGCTTGCAATAGGAAAAATCAATCCCAAAAATTCAAGCATTTTATTGATAAATTTTCAACCGTCGATTATGATGATTTGCTCTTCTTAAAGATAAAAAGTAATGAATCCATCGAAATTTTACCCGAAAACAAGACACTTTCTATTTCAAGAATTGAATTTGCACTTCAATATTTTAATAAGCAATTTGACACCAAGAAATTAATCTTGGATTCAATTGAAAAGTACATTGAAGTTTTGCTAGATTCTCATATTTCAACACACGTAACGGAAGACAAAGCTGTTGCAGTTCAAATATTCGAATTACACAATTCACGTGGTGTAAAGTTGAATACGATTGAAAAAGTAAA
>CALPMC020000130.1 GCA_943324565.2 Chitinophaga pinensis
CACAAGGATTAATCGGTTCGTTATCACACAATTCTTCGCATTCTTCTTTTTGTTGAAAGTAATCGTTTGCTGTACCATAACCTGCTGCAATGAAATCTTCCAATGAACCTAAGTTTTCAAAACATGACTCGCAAGTAATGTTACAAGAACTTGTGTCCAATGCTGCCATTTCTTCTGCGATAAAATCTTCTAATGTTTTGATACAACCATTTATTTCATCATTCAGATACAAATCAATATATGCTTGACGAGCGGGATCATGAATCGTTAAATGTTTGTTCAAACTATACGTTCCTCGTTGCAAAGCTTCAACTGTAAATGAATTGGTGCCTGCTGTTCCATTTTGGGGAGAGCTACAAACTGCATGAAAAGTATGTGAACCGTCCTCGTTACTCACAAATTTCCCTGTCAATTTTTGTTGGTAACCACTTGGCGCAAGGTTAACGCCACATTCGTCCACCAATTCCAAGTTTAAATCATATACACAATCAATACAATAAGTTGGAAGGCAAGAATCAGCTAATGGAGGTACAGTAAACGAATAATTGAAAGTATAGTCAGCTGTGTAGGCAACATTTAATTGCGTACTAAAGCTATAACCGTTCCCATCCATGTTTAGTGTGTTTTGGGTATTGTTATTTCCAAAAGCATTAATAGTCAATGCTGCTTCAGCGCCAGTAGCTGAGGCTAATGCACCTAAATTTGTTGGGTTGTTTCCTGCCAAAGCTGTCGCAATCACACGTCCTTCTTGATCGAGGTAACTAATACTTGCTTGACCATGTGCATCAATTACAACATTTTTTTTGTAATGACTTGCATAACCTACTTCTGAACCAAATAGTCGGTCTAATTCTACTTGATTAGGTTGACCATATAAATACAAAGTTTCATGCCCAGAACCTAGTTGAAATTCTTCTCCAACTCCACTTTGTCTGCGAATACGTCCTGTGTTATCTGGCGTGTATTCCACTTGTGTAAAAGGAAATTTCTTAGCATTTGGAACATAGCCTTGCGCTTCGTTTTGGTTTGCATTTGAATTTGAATAGTAATTAGATGCTCCGCTATTCGTCGACATTGGACCTGCCGAAACGGCGCAGCTATCCGTACTTGGACTTAAATCGAAATCAGCTCGTGAATAAGCAATAGGAGTTGTATTATCGTTTAAGTTAAAATTAGGATAAAAACGGATGCTATTTTCTTTGTCCTCATCGCAAATTGGTGTTGGGACTGGAACAGGCAAAACTTGAACAGTTGGTCTACCTTGGTGATCGTAAATCGTTTCTCCTACGATGGTGTTATTGTCTGAATTTATCTTCGTTACTGTTTGTCTATTTCTCAAACTACCATCAAAATAACTCACAACTTCTTTCTTTTTACCTTCTTCGGCATACGTTGCTGCATATTGCCAATTCATCCCATTTTCATGTGCCATTGTTGGGTTTACATAAACTTTACTGTTCGCATTCGTACTTGCTACAACTCCAGTTTCAGGCAAACTCCATACAGTATATACCAAGTTATTAATATTAGTGTTGTAACCAACAGCTCGAACCCTATATATAATCCAACCACGATTGAAAAGCAAACTCAAATCATACGTGTTTTCAGTCAAGGTTATTCGAGTAGAATTGTATTTGAAATTATAATTGACCCAATTGGAATCCAATTGATTGACGGTACTTGGGTTGGTCGTATAACCATAATCATTTACATGTAACCATTCAAGTTGGTATTCAACAGCTCCAAGTTTCGGTGCCCAACTCAAAGTAACCGTTTCTGGACTAGCAGAATTACAATCTACATTATTAAAAACAGGTGAATTGGAGGAAATTTGAGTAGTTAAACTTGACATCGTCATAAATCGATCGCAGATAATTTCACCTTCTATAAATAAATGAGCTGGCAGTGTAGTCGTTGAAGTTCCATTTACATAAATACTGTCAATTGTAACTTCTAGTTTGTAAGCATTTTTAAATTGGGTTCGTTGTAAACGTTTGTATAGCGACGTATCCATTTGAGGTTGATAACTAATATTTAAGTAAATAGTAGTGTCACCTAATGGCGAATTAGAAATATTCCAACGCTTTACATTTAGCTTAACTTTTACACGCTCTGAACTAGCCACATATCCATGGTAATTCAAATCAACTCCAAATGAAACACGATTAACTACTGTTCTATCCCACTGTGTAATTATTGGTGTCGTAGCAGTTGTTGTTAACTTTGCTGAAGGATTTCCAATTACTACAGCTGTACCACCATAATTAGTAGAGATTTTACTCGTAAATGGAATAACACCTGCAAAGTGATAAAGTGAAATGAATAGCATTGAAATAATGACTATTAGGTTTCTTTTACTTGAATATGAATGAGCCATAACCTGAATTTTAATGTAACTTGGTATTGCGTTTATTTATCTTATTTAGTCTTGTTTCTTAAGTCAATCACTTCAAAATCCACGTATCGCTTGGTCGGAACCAATAAATTAGTGTCACTGAAGAAATCCGAGATTTTCTTTGTTTCAATTTGATTTGCTCTTTCAGCAAAAACATAGTTTTTCACAACGACTTCCATTCTTGGTTTTATCCAGGTTTCTTCTTCTTTGGCGTCGTCATAGATTTCTCTTCCTGCATACAAAATGTATTTGTTGACTAGTAAATCTTTGGTATTAACCCACAATTCTAAATGCGCATATTTTGCATTTTGGTCAAATGTGAGTTTGTAAATCGTTTGGGAACCAACTGTTTTTTTAGTAACTGTTGTATTGCTTTTTAAATAAGCTTCAAATCCTCTTGTTACTCCTATGTTGACAAGTTCTTTATTGGCATCTTGCACGAACAATTGCTTTGAACTAGAATCAATACGCACTTGCATCAATTCATCTTGAATGAGTGTTACATCAACTTGATCAATGTTCAATAAAGCTTGTTTACTGTTATAAGTCATTGAAAAGTTGGTAGTTTGAACCGTATCTTTCGAAAGTGAGTCATTAAAAAAATATTGGTTCGCTTGATATGCAAAGCTTTTTGAGGCAAGTGCTTTTTGATCCATTTTAAGAATTAAATCGCTTAACTCTTGCTTCGGACATGTCACCCATTGCGCAAAATTGATAGTGCTAATTGCTAGAAAGAAAAATAAGATTATTGAACGTTCAAAATTGTTTTTTTCAATAATAAAGTAGGATTGCTTGCTTATCATGGGGTTAGTTTTTACGGATATTATCTCTATTTTCTTGAATGGTCATAATTCCTTTTTCAGTCTCTTTTTTGATGCGGATTAGTTTTCCTTCTTCATCATATTCGTATAAAGTGGCATAATTTCGTTCGTCTAATTCAGCCATTAATCGCAATGAAATAGGGTCATACACATAACTCATCATACTTCCATCTGTTGGAAAAAAGCGTACATCATCGAAAAATGCATAGCCAGAACTCACTTGAAATTTTAGTTCAAGGAAATTTGCTCCCGAAGGAATTACAATCATTGATTCAATCTTTTGCCAACCATCAATTATTCTTCCTTCAGCCAATAAAGTATAAGTTGCCGTTGTGGATTGGTTAAAATGTATTTTAATCGAAGGTTTGGTATAAGTTGTGGTTGTGGCACTTGCTTGATCTTCTTTTACCCAAGCTGAAACAATATATTTACCACTTTTAGGAGAAAAGGATGTAACGCATTCAGAACAAAGTTTTTCATTGTCACAGCTCACAGCTTTATCATCATTAAAATTGATAGTTATTACTCCATTACAATTTTCAGGTATAACCTTTAATATATAGAAGCCGTTTTCAACTGCTATAGATTGACTAGAACCATCAACTAAAGAGTCGGAAAACTCTTCTGCTTGATAGGATTCAATAAGTTCACAATTTGTTAGTTTATCACTAGAAAATGGTCCATACAAAGTATAAGTCGCATTGCTCGATTCAACTAGTAAATTGAAGTTCCCCGTAGAAGCAATATAATTAAACTTGTAATATAGCGGTTGGACAGTACATCTGCCACTTGGTGCACCGCCTGCACTAGAAGAATCATTGCCTCTAGATTGTGGTGCTTCATAATCGTAATTGAAATCAAACTCATGAACTGTTAATTTACAAATTGAAAAAGCAGCAGCACAACTAATGTTGAATGCACCATTTAAATATTGAATTGAATCCGCTGCTAGAGGTGCATTAAAACTACTTTTTGCATAAGTTGAACCTGATATAAACAGGAATAAGAAAAATAAGTATTTCATAATTTTTTAGTTTTTAAATTCGAATATTCTGTAACAACCTTCCTGGTCTCTAACTGTAATACGAGCTTTAGAATTTGATAAACCTTGCAAAAGCAAATTACCATTTGTCGTGTTTTCGAAATTCACATTTCCGTTAATCGTTTCAACATCAATTGTATAAGGTTGAACACCTCCTGTAAATAAATAAAAAGATGATTTTAAACCTTCAATATTATTTGAATCTATTCTTGCACTTATTTCACATTCAGCAATTTCACACTCGTTAGCTAATTCTGCTGAAAAAGTAATTGGATTACCTCCACTTACTCTTAAACTATATCTTCCAGTATGCGAT
Organism: Chitinophaga pinensis; assembly: GCA_943324565.2. Classification (GTDB taxonomy): domain Bacteria; phylum Bacteroidota; class Bacteroidia; order Flavobacteriales_D; family Crocinitomicaceae; genus UBA952. The sequence continues at coordinate 4,575 of CALPMC020000130.1, forward strand.
TCTGTGGTGACTAAATTTGATTTACTAGCTATTTTGAAGTGATTATCCGAACAATTGACATAATCATAATCTTCAAACCCATTGAATCCTAATTCGCGGTAACGGGTATTTGCTGCAACAGCTGTCGCTAATGTTTGATTGTAACCAAAAATCGAAGAAGTGAAGCGATTCAATGCGTCTTTGGTTTCCAATGCCTGTCCAAAAGGACTAAACTCGGTAACGCTAGAAGTGTAAGTCCAATTTTGACGATCAATGTTCCATTTTCCGCTAGCCAACTTATAGAATGGATTGAATGAAGTCATGAATCCATCGTTTCGAATGTTTGAATTTTGTTGTTCAAATGTTTGATCTCTTCCACTCAAATGAACATAAGATGCAACTGGTCGCCAAGTTCCTTTGTTTCCTAAAACATAAGGATTAGTTGTATAATTTTCACCAGCTCCTTCACCTAAAAAGCACGCACAAAACGTTCTCCAATTATCACTGTATTCAGTTGCTCCAGCTTGCAAAACTTGCTCGAAAAAGTTAGTGCTAATTTGCCCTAATGGATTGTTGCGAAGGGTGATAGTTCCAATTGGTGTCATTTGTAAATTTCGACGACCCGAACGAATAACTTTAAGTTTGGAGAAAATCCCTTGAATTAAATCTCCATTCTTTGCCATTAGTTTAACTCCATTAGAAGAAACTTCTATTACCCAAGCTAAATAAGGATTATTAGTAAAGATTTCCGAAAGCACAAGTTCATCACCCACAGAAAGATTTGCTCCTGTTAACTGTGCAGAGCCACCAGCAACAAAAACCATTGGCTCCGTTTTTTCATAATCAATGTTGCGATACGCTTGTCCCATTTGGTCATAATACCAATGTGCAGGAATTGTGAGATTGTAAACAGCATCATTGAAGTTAGTCTGAGTTTTAGTTAGTAAAACAGACCCAGTTTCACTATCATAAGCTAAATTTTGCGTTTTGACTTCAGAACCTAAGTCTTTTGCAATAGTGGTTTCTAAAATTCCAAATCGCTCTATAACTTTCGTAAAAGTTGCACTTCTAAATGCAGTTTTATCATAGTTATAGGTTCCGAAAGTGGTCGGAACTAAGATAAATGGAATAGTGAAATTTATATTGAAATCAACAGATCCTGCAACAGTTTCTGATTTACTTTTTCTAAAGTCGGCGACAGCTTCATAGTTTATTCCGATTGTGCTTGAAGTTGAAGAGCCTGATTTAGTTATTGAACTTACAGTATTCACCAATCTTCTTACAAGCGCACCCTGATATGTATATGCTTCGCTTTTATAATGGTATTCAACAGATGAAATTGGACTATTTTGGTTTGCCGCATAAACATGTTGTGATTTTGGTTTACCATGCATATCATTTGTTTCTATCACAAATCCTTGTGAAGCAGTCATTTCATCTTTAGATTTATTAAAGAAGAAAGTAAACAAAGTCGATTTCTGACGTTGAGGATCTAGATCAGTTCTTCCAACGATTGTTGGAAACTCTTTAGCAGTATAAAACTGATGTTCTACTTTTCCAGTAGCGGTTCGAGAAACATTCGCACGTTGAATATCTCTCACAACAACTTTTGAATAGCCAACAGATGCAGTTGGGAAAAATTGTTGACCAAAAGGATTCATTTGATAATTGCGTTCATCTGGTGCAAGTAGCATTTCATTGGAATAAAATTCAGGTTGCTGAAATGGATTCTCATCTGCACCAAACGCAGGTTCATAAGATGCAACGCCATTGCTAGTTCCGTCACTATTGTTATAGATATAATCTTGACCATAGAAGTAACTTGACATTTCGTTGTTTGTCAAGACATCCCAAGCATCATAAATTCGGATTTGCTTAACACGATAACCTCCGCCAAGTTTTAGTTTATTCGGATTTTGTAATCGAATCCAAGATTTGTTAACAACTAAATCAGTGCCAACTTGAGCTGCCCAAACATTACCATTTGGTCCAGTAAAGAACTCTGCAAAAGAGGCAAAAGCACCAACTAAGGCG
>CALPMC020000131.1 GCA_943324565.2 Chitinophaga pinensis
AAATTTTCGCTGTGGCAATCGCCAATAAAGCCGAAGCAACACTTCCACGATCTTGAAAAGGTAATAATTGTAATTCTTTGGTAAACTCTCCAACCGTTGGCTGATAAGCTTTGATGGAACGCATTTGTTCTTGACTAATCAAAAATCCATTTCCTAAAACGGTTGTTTTAACGTTTTTGAAAAGCGCCATTTTCTCTTTTAAATGCACTTCATACGAAGGAAAATTATCCTCGTGAGCTTTACTTACCGAAGTTAAAATCCCGATTGTAGGTTGAATCATTCGTTCCAAAGCTTCCATTTCTCCTGGTTTTGAAATACCCGCTTCGATGATAGCAAGGTCACATTCTTCGTGTAAATTCAACAAAGAAAGTGCAACTCCCAACTGCGAATTGAAACTTTTTGGACTTCTAACAATACGATATTTATCGGAAAGAATATGAAACAACCATTCTTTAACTGTTGTTTTTCCGACGCTTCCTGTAATTCCAATAATTGGATAAGTAAATTTTTTACGGTGATAACACGCCAAATCTTGCAATGCACGCAAAGTATCCTTCACAAAAATAAAAGTAGCATCGCGCAATTCTGGTAATTTTGGCTCCGAAACAACAAATGTACGTACTCCTTTTTTATAGGCATCGCTGATGAAATCGTGACCATCTCGATAGGCTCCTTTTAATGCAAAAAATGCTTGATTGGGTAAAGGATAAATTTTTCGCGTGTCAAATTGAATTTGTTGAATGATCTCCTCTTTGGAACCATGCAAATGCTGCCCGTTGATAGCCAAGCAAAACTCGTCAAACGTTAAATTTAGTTTCAATTTTGTGCGTTATTAAAACACGAACGACAAAGTGGTTTGTATTTTTCTACAGCACCCACCAACACTTGTTCCGATTCTTTGACCGTTCGATGTGAAAATTGAGCTAAATTACCACAAGAAACGCAAATCGCATGCACTTTTGTGACATATTCTGCAATCGAAAGTAAAGCGGGCATTGGTCCAAACGGAATTCCTTTGTAATCCATATCTAAACCTGCCAAAATGATGCGCACACCTTTGTTAGCTAATTTATTGCAAACATCAACAATACCTTCATCGAAAAATTGTGCTTCATCTACGGCCACCACTTTTTCACCATTCCATTTCTCTAAAATTTCAGAAGATGATTTTACAACTACAGCTTCAAAATCATTTCCTTGGTGACTAACCACTTTTTTCTTTGAATAACGATTATCGATTTCTGGCTTAAAAATCACAAAAGCTTGGTTGGCAAATTCAGCGCGACGCATTCGACGAATTAACTCTTCCGTTTTACCAGAAAACATCGATCCACAAATCACTTCAATCCATCCATTTTGACGACTACTACTTGGAAATTGTTCTAAAAACATAGTTGTTTAAGTTGTTAACATTTATTTTAATAAGTAATTGAGAATTTTTTACCAAATGACAAGTGATGTTTTTAACTTTGGATTTTAAAAATCGTTATTAAGTTTAACCCGGTTGCAAATTCGTTAGCAACTTTACATTTTTGTTGAAAAATTACCTTAAAGTTAAAAAATATGAAGTCTTTGATTACTGCCATTGAAAATTCACTTGAAAAAATTGAAAATGGATCTATTGAATTAACTGAGTTAGAAATAATGGTCAACCAATCAAGAGAATTATACGAACGATTGGTTGTTGTGCGCTATAAAGTTTATGCTGATTCTGTATTGGGGACAAAAACTCCTTTGGTTGACAAAGAAGAATTTTTTGTAACCGTACCGATCCAAGAAGAAATTAAATTAGGGGAAAAAGAGGAAACCTCAACTTTTGAATTTAGTTTGTTTGGCGAAGAAGAAAATTCAACTGAAACCGAAAGCCAGTTGACTGATAAAAATGAATTAGAAGAAAAAAAATCAGTTGATTATGGATTTTCAACAGCGACAGATGAATCAACTATAATTATCGAAGAAGCTCCTGAATTAACAATCGTCCCAACTCTTGAAGAAGTGAAATCTTCAACAATTATTGAACCAGTATCTTTATTTACTGAAGAAGCACCGACTTTAACAATCGAAGACGTTCAACCAGAAATTGCAACCGAGAAAAAGCCAGTTCCAGTAAGCAATTTTGAAGAAGTTAAATTCCCAACCCCGGTTTTTGCTAATTCACAAATCGAAGAAGTTGGAATTGAAGCTCCAATCGAAGAAAAATCACCAGAAATTGTTGTGCCAATAATTGAAACAACTTTTAAAGAACCAACGATATTGGGTACACCTGAAAGTTATATCGCAACAGTTGATGAACCTGTTTTAAACGTTGATCAAAATGCATCAACTGATAATACACTTTCAATTGGGTTGAAAGCAATTGAAACTAATGTTAGAAATAAAAATTCAATCGCACCTTTAGATACTTTGATTGGTTCTTTTAGTTTGAATGAAAAACTAACGCTAATCAATGAGTTATTCGATGGTTCAAGTGATGAATTTTCATCATCAATTAAGCGTTTAGACTCACAATTAAATTTGGAAAGTGCACATTCAATATTAGCGGATATAGCGGTAAGACATAATTGGGATTTGGAGAGTGAGACAACTGAAGAATTAATCTTTAAAATTTGTCGACGTTATGCGAATAACGCTACTAATTAGTTTTTTTAGTTTACAACTTTTTGCGCAAACACAACGTGTAAAAGACTTTACTAAACAGCTCTGTTCGCCTGAATTTCATGGTCGTGGTTATGTGAATGCTGGAGATTCTATTGCTGCAAATTATATTGCTAAAACCTTTGAAGAAATTGGTTTAAAACAAATGAATGGGACTTATTTTCAATCTTTTACATTCCCTGTAAATACTTTCCCAACCAAAATGGAAGTGAAAATTGGTGACAAACAATTGACTCCAGGTGTAGATTTTATCGTTAATGAAGCTTCAGGAAAAGGAAACGGAACCACAGAATTTCAAACATTAGGGATTTACGAACTTTACACTGGTAAATATAGTTTTTCAAAGCTCGACAAAAATAAAATGTTCTATTTCTTGAATCTTGGTTATGGCGGCGATACACTAGCAAAAGTGAAAGAAAATTTAAAAATAATCGCAAAATATACACCTGTGATGGAAGTGGTAAACACAAAATTCACATGGTCGGTTTCAGGAACAGCTTATAAGTTTCCGTTTATTCAAGTGCAAGAATCAGTTTTTAAAAACCATTTTCAATCGAATTCCACAGCTGTTTCTTATGACATTGACGCACAAATTAAAAATCATACAGCGCGCAACGTAATTGGATATTTACCTGCAACTAAAAAATCAAAGAAAACAATTATTATTACGGCTCACTATGACCACTTAGGTAGAATGGGAGCTGCGACTTATTTTCCTGGTGCCAACGATAACGCGAGCGGTAATGGTATGTTGATTTCATTGGCTGAAAAGTTCAAAGCGAAAGGATTAAAAAAATATAATCTTTTGTTTGTCGCTTTTGCAGGAGAAGAAATAGGTTTGTATGGTTCAAAGTATATGGTTTCGCATCCGCCAGTTGATTTGAAAAGCGTTCATTTTTTATTGAACCTTGACATCATGGGAAGTGGCGAGGAAGGAATTACTGTTGTTAATGCAACACTTTTCCCTGAGGAATTTACGCGTTTGGAAAATATCAACAAAGGAAAAAATTATCTTACACAAATCAAACGTCGTGGCCCTGCTGCCAATTCTGACCATTATTTCTTCACTGAAGAGGGTGTGCCTGCTTTCTACATCTATACGATGGGTCCAAACAAACACTATCACGATATTTACGACACCTATCAAGAACTAAGTTTTAGTGCATTTGGAAACCTTTCCAATTTACTAGAAGAGTTTTTTAGAGGGATGAAGTGAAATTAAGTTGAAAGTTGAAAGTTGACACTTCGTCAGGCTCAGTTTGCAAAATTGAGAACTGAAAGTTTTAATAGCGCTTAGGAGTTGATTGATTTTTAAAAGTCTTTCGAATTCGATATTCAAGAAAAAGTTTGTCACTAATTTCCTTGAATTAACACGAATGAGTTTATTTGCCACATAGTAAGAATGCATTTTTTTTGTTTTTTGGCGCCTAATCCCGCTTTCCACTATATCTCCGCTAAGGTTAAAAAAACCTTAACGGAGGATGCCGTTACAATCGGGGGCGTGGTATTTTGGGTTTAGTTGGGATTAGTTTAACAAATGAAAAATCAATTAGTAAACTGATTGCAATAGCGTTGCAGAATATAAAATGTTGTGCCATGAGAATAATCAAAATACTCACCACCTGGATGTTTTGCAAACCAGTCTAGGTTTAACCATCTGTTTCCTTCACTATCAGTTCTTGACCAAATACTTCCTTCATAAACTTTATTGTAACGCTTTGAAATGTATTCTCTGATTTCAGATTTACTTTCTTTTCCTATATTAACTTCTGTGAATGCATGTCCTGACTCATCATTGTAAGCAAAATTGATTCTTGCCTCGCCACCTATTGACAAAATCATTGAACAAACAAGCACTGCGAAATCATCACAATCTCCATTTCTACCATTTTCAATTGTATTAGAAGCATATTCAATTGTTTGGTTGACTTGGGCATCATTCACATACTTCCAATTATTGTAGCAATAATCAAAAATATCACAAATCTGTCCTAAATTATATGATCCTTCATTCTTTCCAGCGATTTGTACAGCTTTGTTTCTTACGATTGCATTTGAGTAATTACAAGCTTCAACCAAACGACCTTTATCACCATCAAAGTTACAATCCTTGAATAATTCTCTAAGCAATCTTTTTTCATGTGTTGAGACTTCATAGTTTATTTGAGGTGGCTCAGGAATAATAATTTTTTCTTCTTCATCAAGTAATTCTTGATTCGAATAATCATCTCCTAAATTAGAATTTGACGAATTCGAATAGAAAAAATAATCATTTGCCACATACAATCCAAATAGAATTATTACAAGAATTAATATTTTACTAGCGATAGATATTTTGTTCATTTTGAGCTTTTTTTTCGAAATTACTTTATTTTTTTAATCCAAAACTAATGAGGTAAACATGACTATCAATCTTTCAACTCGCCCAAAACATCTTTCGCATCAAACTCTACAATCTTCTTGCGCATGCTTTGTTTGTTTTTGAAGTGGCGGGATAAGGCAATCAATTTTTCAAAATGGCTTCTTTTACCTCGATGAAATAATCGTATCGCTTTACAATTTTCGTGTTCAAAGATGCTTTCTAATAAAACTCGATCTGATAAACCTAAAGAATGACCTAAAACAATTACATCAAAATCATCTGAATCAATTATATTCATTAAATCAATGTAGTGTTTTTGACTTGGGTAATAAAAGGACTTTATGTGCTCTAAAAGTTCCTTCATATCATAATTCTCTAATGCTTTGTAATGTTCATTGGAATCATCTCCATAACCAAAAATGATTGATTCAGGTTCGTCAACATTTCCATGAATTTGAATATGAATGGCTTCAGGAGAGAACGAATTAATAAAGAAATCAAGGGATTTTGTGTAATTAAAATTCAAAAAATAAGTTTGTGAAAGTTCAAGTTCTTTAATTTCTTTTGGATTCAATTTAAAAAACCGTTCAAGATAAGCATCATCAGGTTTGATAAGAAAACTTTTAAGTAATACCATGAAAGGCATCAAGGTTTTTGGATGGTTAATTGATTTTTCTACTTTGTTAAGATACTCAACCAACTTAATTTTAACATAATCAAAATCAGCATTAAGATTTAGAATTTGATCTTGAAATTTTTGTTTGTCTGCTTTCTCAACAATTTCAATAAGGCAATTAAAATATACTTTTTCAATATCTGTCCAATTCTTATTTAAAAGCATCTTTTTGAATAAACTTGATTTTATATTTACTTCGAGATAATTATTTACTGAATGTGAATACGGTTTGTTTTCAAAGGGGATTTCATCGAATAAATCAGCAAGCGTATTCTTTGGATGAATTCTAACTTCATAATAATTTGGACTCCTCAGTTTAGTTTTGAAATTAAAAAGAGTATTTCCATTATAACTATAATCTTTAAACCCTTTTTGAAATTCTTCCTTTAAATAATCCAATAAAAAATGCTCATAGCCAGTTTCTAATCCTTGCGCTAAGTCAAATCCGTTTCCAATGATAACTATTCTGTTCATTAATGTTTATTTTCTGTTGTTTTCTAAGTCACCCTCCTCAATCCTCCCTCAAGGGAGGAAGCTTTAATCACACTTCGGAGATGATTGATTTTTAATTGGTTATAGATTTTAATTCTAGTTAAAAACAATAGCTGTCCCAATAATTATTAGCAGACCCAAAATCTGCCTCTCTCCGTCAACAGACGGAAGAATGAGAGGGGTGACTTATTGTAGAGCTGAAAAATATTAAATTGTCACCTCCCTCTATCCCTCCTCAAGGAGGGAAGCTTTAATCTCACTTCGGATAATATTTTAATTTTAGAAATTGGAATTTGTTTTTTTTACCAATAATTATTAGCTGACCCAAGATTTATTTCCTCCCTTGAGGGAGGACAAAGGAGGGTGACTA
>CALPMC020000132.1 GCA_943324565.2 Chitinophaga pinensis
ACAGATGTTTATTCAAGTTACTATGAAACTTATTATCGTTTAGACATTAAAGCAGGTTTTACCCTCAATAGTTCCAAACGAAAACTAGCACAAACCTTATCGTTAGATCTACAAAATGTGACAAATCACAAGAATGTCTTTTCAATGAGTTATGATAGCAAATCCCAAAACATCAGCACAACCTATCAACTCGGATTTTTCCCGAATGTGGTTTATAAAATACAATTTTAGCATATAATTTCTCTAACACAAGGCAAGCGCAAAAAGTGAGAATTGCACTTCGCTATAAAGTTTATTCGTAAATTTGAAGTTGGTGCTAAGAAGGAAGTCTTTCTGTTAAATCGCTTTCTTCGCCAAGCCCGAAACCGTTAAAAACTTTGTAACAATATAATTGAAAATTAATAGTGAAGATTTTTACCTATTATGAATTAAATTTTATGACAAAGATTACTTCTTTATTTTTCAATCTCCCTCAAATTCTCCATTTTCTTCAAAGCTAAGAAACCTTTAATGTCTTCGAAATGTTCTTTCACGCGTTTGTTTCCAAATTCAAAAACTTTCGTTACCAAACCGTCTAAGAAATCACGGTCGTGGGAAACAAGAATCAAAGTACCGTCAAATTCCTTCAACGCTTCTTTGATGATGTCTTTGGTGCGCATGTCTAAGTGATTCGTTGGTTCATCGAGAATCAAGAGATTTACAGGTTCTAACAACAATTTTATCATTGCCAAGCGTGTTTTTTCTCCTCCTGAAAGCACTTTCACTTTTTTCGTTCCAGCCTCCCCACCAAACATAAATGCTCCTAAAATGTCTCGGATTTTTGTTCGAATGTCGCCCTCAGCAATGTTGTCAACCGTGTCGTAAACACTCATGTATTCGTCCAATAACGATGCTTGATTTTGAGCAAAATAACCAATTTGTACGTTGTGTCCAACTTCGCATAAACCATCAAAATCAATCTCTTTCATGATAGCTTTAATCATTGTCGATTTTCCTTCGCCATTTTTACCAACGAAAGCCAATTTTTCTCCTCGTTGAATGGTCATGGACGCATTTTCAAATACAACATGGTCGTCGTATTTTTTGCTTAAATCAGTAACTGTCACAGGATAATTTCCGGAGCGTGGAGTTGGCGGGAAGCGCAATCTCAAAGCAGAAGAATCCACTTCGTCCACTTCGATAATGTCTAATTTTTCTAACATGCGAACGCGCGATTGCACTTGATTTGTCTTCGAATAGGTTCCTTTGAAGCGCTCAATAAATTCGGTCGTTTCAGCTATAAATCGTTGTTGTTCTTCGTATTGTTTTTGCTGTTGGGAACGACGCTCTTTTCGAAGTTCGAGGTAATGCGAATATTTGGCTTTGTAATCGTAAATTCTTCCCATTGTCACTTCAATCGTACGATTGGTAATGTTGTCAACGAAAGCCCTGTCGTGAGAAATGACAACCACCGCTTTGGCATTGTTTACCAAGAAATCTTCCAACCATTGAATCGATTCGATGTCCAAATGATTCGTGGGTTCATCCAATAAAATCAAATCGGGTTTTTGTAACAATATTTTCGCTAATTCGATGCGCATTCTCCAGCCACCACTGAATTCGGATGTTGAGCGTGTGAAATCTTCTCGATCAAAACCTAATCCTTTTAATGCTTTCTCAACTTCACCGTCGTAGTTGATTTCTTCGATGGAATAAAACTTCTCGCTGATTTCAGAAACGCGTTCAATCAATTTCATATAAGCGTCTGAATCGTAATCTGTTCGAACTGTCAACTCGTGATTAATCGCTTCGATTTCGTCGCGCATCGCAAAAATAGATTGAAAAGCTTTGGACGTTTCCTCGAAAACCGTACAATTATCTTCCATCAATAAATGTTGAGGTAAGTAAGCGATTACAGCGTCTTTTGGTGCAGAAATACTTCCGCGCGTAGGTTTGTTGATACCTGCAAGAATTTTTAATAGTGTTGATTTTCCCGCGCCATTTTTTCCCATTAATGCGATTTTATCCGTTTCATTCACCACAAACGAAACATCACTAAAAAGTACGGAACCACTAAACTCAACTGCTAAAGCATCTACAGAAATCATATTTTTTTAATTTGAATTCGCAAAGATATCTTTTATGGAAATGTGAAGGCGAGTTGGGTAGGATAATAGTGATTACATTTTGTCACATTACTGATTTTTTGAGTTAAGTTTGAAAAAATAATCAAAATCAAACATCAAGAATCAAACATCTCCAATTAAAAATCAAGCATTAAAAATCAAAAATCAATAATCAATAATCAATAAATGTACTGCATAGAAACCAAAAACTTAAGCCATCGATTTTCTGAAAAGGAAGTAGTGCTTAACAATATTGAGTTACAAGTTCCAGAAGGTTCTATTTATGGTTTTTTAGGACCAAACGGAGCAGGGAAAACAACCACTCTGAAACTCATTTTGGGCTTACTCAAAAAGCAAGAAGGAAGCATTTCTATTTTCGGTAAACCATTCGACAAGCATCGAATTGAAATCCTGAAACAAGTTGGTTCTTTGATTGAATCACCTTCGCTTTATACACACTTGACTGCAAAAGAGAATTTAAAAATCTGGCAAAAAGTGTATCAATGTCCGATGAGTCGTATTGATGAAGTGTTGGCGATTGTAGGTTTGTCAGAAACTGGAAAGAAAAAAGCTGGAAAATTCTCATTGGGAATGAAACAGCGCTTAAGTATAGCCATTGCTTTGTTACACAGTCCTACGTTATTGATTTTAGATGAACCGACAAATGGCTTAGATCCAAGCGGAATTTTAGAAATCCGAGAGTTGTTAACGAAAATCAATAAGGAAAATGGAATTACGATCATCATTTCCAGTCACTTATTGGCGGAAATTGAAAAAATGGTAACCCATATTGGAATCATCAACAAAGGAGAAATTCTATTTCAAGGAACGTTGACTGAATTACACGAGCAACAAACCAAGACTTCGAGTATTGTTTTCGAAACCAATGATAATGCACAAACCAATCAAATTCTTCAAGCTAAAGGATTGCAATCGAGCATCAAAAATGAGCAAGTAATCGTTCCTTTTACCGATCGAAAAGTAATAGCAGAATCGGTTGCAGCTTTAGTTCACGCAAACATTGAAGTGTATCAAGTTTCGACCATGAAAAATGATTTAGAATCCATATTTATTGACCTTACAAAAAACTAATCATGAATTTTATATACAGTGTTCAAAGTGAATGGATTAAAACTAAACGTAGCTCGGCTTCTTGGTTGTGTATCATTGGTGGATTTTTCATTCCGTTAATTTATTTGCTCAAGTTTTTTTACGACGGAAATTCCATTAACTCTTATAAAGTAGATATTTGGAAGATTTTATTCAATCAAATGTGGCAAAACATGGCAACTTTTCTCTTACCGATGGGTGTTATTTTGGCGAGTAGTTTAATTGCGCAATTGGAATTCAAAAACAACACTTGGAAACAAGTACATGCAAGTCCACAAAGTTTCACACGAATTTTCTTTGCCAAATTCACAGTGATTGCTTTGATGACCTTAAAATTCTTTTTGTTTTTTAATATAGGAATTTTAGTGGTTGGCGTGCTTCCATCTTTGGTTTTTGACCACAAATTACCCATTCAAGGAATTCCTATTACTTACTTTTTGCGTGCCAATTTCAATTATTTCGTTACGTGTTTACCGATTTTGGCCATTCAATATTTGATTAGTTTGAAATTCAATAATTTTTTAGTTGCTGTCGGAATCGGACTTTTAGGTTTAATCGGTTCGCTGATTGCAATGCCTTGGAAATATGTTTATTTGATTCCGTACAGCTATTCTCCAATGACTGTATTCCCAGGTAAAAAGGACTTTCCGATTTACATGTATGCTTTCGTTTATTTTGGTATTATTATGATTATCAGCTATATAATTTACGTTTCTAAAAAAGAAAAGGGGTAGTTAATTTGTCCGTCAGCTGACGGATGAAGATTTGAAAATGAATTGATTTGATAGTCAGCTGATTGATGAAGAATTGAAATTGAATTAATTGAAAGATTTGGGCGTTTCTCAGACAAAATTGATTTTCGTGCCTCAATCATTTTGTCTGAGTCGGGCTTTTCGCTATATCTTCAAAGTAGTTTGAAAAAAAAACTACTTTGAAGGATGCCGCTGCAATCCCTAACGCGGAGAATGGGTTTTAAATAAAATAGTTGTATTTGAATCTCTAAAGAGAAATTAAATTCTACAGATTCTCCAAAACATAATCCAACATCATTTGAAATAAATGATTACGTGTATTGCCGCCATAGATTCCGTGGTTTTTATTTGGATAAATGAATAGGTCAAATTGTTTGTTAGCTTTCACCAAGGCAGAGATCATTTCCATTGAGTTCTGGTAATGTACATTGTCGTCCGCTGAACCGTGAATCAAAAAGTACTTTCCTTTCAATTGGTCCACAAAATTGATAGGAGAATTACGATCATAACCATCTTCATTTTCCTTCGGTGTGCGCATAAAACGCTCCGTGTAAATGTTGTCGTAATATCTCCAATTAGTCACAGGTGCCACCGCAATCGCCATTTTGAAAATATCGGCTCCTTTTGTAATTGCCAACGAAGCCATAAATCCACCGTAACTCCAACCCATAATTCCAATTCTTGTTGGGTCAACGTATTCCAATTTTTGAATTTCTTTTGCAGTATTGATAATGTCTTCAATCTCCAGTTTCCCAAGTTGTAAATAAGTCGATTTCTTGAATTTCGCTCCTTGGTACATCGTCCCTCTAGGGTCAACTGTTACAACGATATATCCTTTTTGAGCCAACAATTGATGATAGATATAATCGTTTCCATCCCAAGCATCCAACACTTCGTTATGCCCTGGTCCACCGTAAACATTGAAATAAACAGGATATTTTTTTGACGCATCAAAATCCGCAGGCTTTAGCATCCAACCATTTAGTTTAACACCATTTGCATTAAAAGTTAAAAACTCTTTTTGAGGGAAATTATAGCTTTTTACTTTGTTTTTAAGTTCTTCATTCGTTTCTAAATCTCTCAATTTTGTTCCATCATTTTTGTAAAGCGAGTGAGTAGGAGGGGTGTTGCCATCAGAATAAGATAAGACACAATACTTCATTCCTTCAGTGAATTCCGCTTCGTTATAACCTTTCGCTGAACTTATCAATTTTTTGTTTGAACCATCAATTTGAATGGAATAAATCGCCTTGTTGATAGAAGAAGGTTCAGCTGAACTGTAGTAAATTGTTTTGTTGGCAGCATCAATTCCTAAAAATTCAATTACATCCCAATTTCCTTTTGTTATTTGAGCTGTTTTTCCGTCAAATCCTAACAAATAAATGTGATTGAAGCCATCAATTTCGGATGTTCTTAGAATCGATTTGCCGTCTTTTAAAATCAATAAATTGTCATCTACATCAATATAAGTATCTGATTTTTCTTCGAAGATCACTTTGTGAATTGGTTTTTTACCCGTGCAATCAAATAAATGGTATTTCAAACTGCTTTGATGACGATTCATAGTTTGGAAAATCAAATGTTTCGATGTGGTAGACCAATTCAAACGTGGAATGTACTCGTATTCTCCTAAATCCAAATTACTGATTTTAGCATTTGCAACATCAACTAAATGTGCCGTAACTTTACTATTTACTTCTCCCGCTTTTGGATATTTGAATTTATACTGCTCAGGATACAAATCACCATACATTGCCATTGTAAATTCAGGAACTTCACGTTCATCAAATTTTAAAAAGGCAATCATTTTACTGTCAGGCGACCAAGCATAAGCTTTTGTGATAGAAAATTCTTCTTCATATACCCAATCAGTGGTACCATTGATTATTTTATTCTTTTTTCCATCTTTAGTCAATTTTGTTACCGTTCCAGATTTGATGTTTTTCACAAATAAATCATTTCCGTGGATGTAAGAAACCATTGTTCCATCAGGAGAATATTCAGCCAAAGTTTGCGGTTGATGTTCTGTATCTAAAGGTTGCAATTTCTTTGTCGCAATATCATAAAGAAAATAAACAGCCTTGAAACTGCGACGATAGACTGGTGTTGTTTCAGTTAAAAACAAAATTTTCGATTCATCTGCATTAAATTCATAATCATCGTAAACCACCTCTTTTCCTTGGTATAATAAATCTTTTCCATCAATTAATGTTGTCCCTTGGTCGGCAGCATTTGCGATACTAT
>CALPMC020000133.1 GCA_943324565.2 Chitinophaga pinensis
CGCATTCAACAAAAATGAATGGTAACGATAATAGTTTTAATTCAAGATTCTTTACTAATTAGTCCTGCTTTTTTTAAATTAACATAAAGCTCATGGAATCTATCAAAACTGTAAACTTCAAAAAGTGAAGTATCGATTTGATTGAAGTACTTTTCTGCGATTTCTTTTCTCATTTGAAACCGTTAAGCAAAAATCTGTAGAATTAAATTCTTAAAATGTTTCAGTAGGTCTAAAGCTATTTCTTGATGCAACTCTGCAAATGATTTCTTTTCCGGACTTTCAATAAAACAGTTTGTTGCATTTGAAAATGAACCGTGTATGAACCTTGAAAGCTTGATTTTTCCAATTTCAAGTATTTCTTTTGAAATGGAATGCTCCGAAAACAAATTATCTCTCATTGCCTCGTCTCTTTCTTGTTCACTAGCATAATTTTCATCCCATGATTTGGACAGACTATTACTCCAAACATAAGAGATAATTGCCTTATTAACCATTGTGGTTGATGGTGGTAAAAGATAAAAAAAGAACGTGCCATCTCGCTCATCGGAAAAATGTGTATACCAACTGTGTTCATTTATAAATACACGAATAAATTTTTCTACATCTTCCGTTGAGGGAGCTTGATATTGTTTTATTTGTTCTAGATATAATGTTGAATGCATTTTTTGTGAATTAGGATAAAATTAAGAATTCAATATCATTTTCCAACTGAAAGCTACGATTCCCAAAAATAAAATTCCTAAACTTATCGCTAAAGCAAATCGTTTCAAGAAAGAAATTCTACTCCCCAAAATCGGAAGCATTTTTAAACGAACCTCAGCGCTTTGATTGGTTGTGAGGAAAGTGACCAATACCCAAACGAAAGTCGTTAATAGCGTAACTACCAAAACGCGCGATTCAGCCATTGGATAGGTTTTCAAAGGAATTAAATCGTGAATTGTAGGATAAATCAACGTGAAAACAGCCGAACTTAACATGGCGCTTAATTGCGACCACGCATTGATGCGGAACCAAATCCATCGGAGAATGTAAACTGGTGCTACGCCTGCTGCGATTGAAAAAGTAAGTTTGATTAGGCTTTGCAAGTTTTCAATTTGTAAGGCAAATATCAAAGAAACTAATGACAGAAAAACCATCGTTCCAAATGAAACTAATCGAATCTTTTTCTCCGAAGCAGCGGGATTAACATACGCTTTGTATGCATCCATGGTTAAAAAAGAAGCTCCCCAATTCATCATCGATTCAGCGGTTGTAATGAACATACCGAAAAAACCCAATAATACTAAGCTTTTTAGCGCCCTCGGAATGGTATTAAAAATTTGTTCGACATATTGAATTTCAGGGTTGGAATTTTGATGAGGCAATCCAAGAACGATAAAAATCTGTGCAAGAACGATAAAACTCAAAAGGAAAGAGATAGCAATTGGTAAAAGTCCAGTCCAAACAGCGTGTTTCTTTCCCTTCACTGCTGTAAAACGAGCCATTTCAGGACCTCCACCGTCAAATAAATAGCAACTCCACCATTGAATCCCTAGAAAAACGACAAGTGAAAACCAAGAACTAGAATTCTCTGTTGAGGGAAGTAGTTGGCGCTTTTCGGGTTGTTTCTCGAAGAAGGTAAAAATGCCATCCCAGCCGTTACCTGCCTTCCAAAGTGAAAATAGGATTACGATTAAACTGGCAAAGTAAACAACAGCATGAAACGCATCCATTTTCAGCTTTAAATCGAATACGTTTTTCAGCGCAAAAACACACAAAATACTTCCTGTGATAAGGATGGAAGTACTGGGTTCGATAGCTAAATATAGTTGAAGCGCCCTTGCAAAACCAATTAAATGAAAGCAAAGCGACAATGCAACAACCAAACCTCCTACATATATGGCGCGAAAAAGATGAAGTATACGTCCACTTTTCCCTGGAAATCGAAAGACAAGAAATTGATTGTCGGTGATGAAGTCCATTTTTTGCCAGAGCGGTGCAAAGACAAGTGGTACAACAAAAGTCCCTAGCCATCCAGCCCAAACCATCCACATCCCTTGCATGCCATGTTCAGCAATGATTCCCGTTAGCAATTGACCTTGATCTACGGACAGATACAGCATATATAATGAAAGACCTGAAATGATCCAAGAAACTTTTTTACTTGATTTGAAAACTGGAAGGAAGCCCTCTTTTTTTTGAAGAAAAGTTAGTATTATGATAATAATAAGATACAGAACAAAAAACAGCAAAAATCAAAAAGATAGTGAAGAATAAAAAAATAAATTATATCTGAATTAGATGTTAAAAATAACAATTTATTCAGATATAATGAGGTTTTGACGCAAGGAATTAGCAATAAAAAAAGCCCCAACCGATAAACGAATTGAGGCTTTTGAAGTGTTTTCTAAAAGTTTAGTTTTTCACCAATTTCATTGTTTTTGAATGGGCTCCTAATATGTTGAGATTGTATATTCCGCGAGATAGTTTACTGACGTCTATAGATTGATTGTCGTTTTGTAAAACACCTGATAAAACGATTCTGCCAGAGTTATCGACAATTTCGTATTTGCTTCCGATTAATCACAAAAATCAATTTGAGTAAAAAAGGTTAAATGACCTATAACCGCATGAATTGAGTCGAATTGCGATTATGGAATTGTAACAATATAATCAAGTCATTTGGTTATCTTTCAAGGATTATTCTTAAATCAAAACTTACGAACAGCTCTAACGTGAAATTTATTTACCATGCCTTTATTGTGATCAGACTCGCCTCTACTGTAATCAAAGGAATATGGCCATGTGGTACCAAAATTATGATTATAAATGGTTTCTGTCCAATAATATGCGTCTTCGAGATTATTTTTTAGGCCTATTGACATTGGAGACAAATTTTTATAAATCATTTCCATTTCACTTTTTGTTGGTAGCCTCCAGTCTTCAAAACTATTATTTGAATACGATTCACACAAGGTTTTAGCATTTTTCCAATCAGCTTCAGTACTAAGATCTTCCAGTGAAATTACAAGTCCGTGTTCACCTTTTTCATCTGCCGAAACAATCATCCCACCTAATTTTTCTTTCCCAATAAGAAGTTCGCCTACTGTGGGAATTTTTAAAGCCTTGGCCTCAACTGAAAAAGACTTACAACTTTCAATTATTTTTTTCATATCTTCTTCATCCATTTGGTCTCCAATCCCTCCTCCAGTAAACGTAAAAGTCGTTTTACCAGAACCTCTTTGAATTAAATTGTTAAATCTGTCAATTTGATCCCCTTCAGCTCGATCGAATTTTATTACTCCTAAAGACGTGTTTGTTTCATCTAGCAATCTAAGATCAACATAATCATATGTGCATCCTGGGCAAGGTGAAATGCCTTTGAATTCTATATTTGCAACTAATTCAAAACTGCCCAAATCCTCCTTCATATTCAAAGTTATTTTTTCGGAGGAAACCTCAATGTTTTTAACAAAGTCACCTGCTACTTCTTTTGTTTTTGCAACTGAATCAACAGTGGTAGTTTCTCCACAACTGGTTAATAATTGAGTAATCAAGATTACTCCAAAAATTTGCATTACTTTTTTCATTTTATTTATTTTCATTTTACTCCTACTCTTTTCGATTTTTGGAATCCTCGCTGTTTTTAGAGTGGTTATCTTGTCTCCACTATTTTGTAATTCAATATAATTTGAAACAAAACTAACACAAACGAATTCTTTCCTTTATTGCATCTCATTGCATCTTCTAGCTTTGAGTATTTTATGTTAATTTTAAAGCGGTTAATTTGCACATGTTTCAAGGGACAGAATCTTATTACATCGGACAATTTAAAAGAAAACTAGAAGGTAAAATTGGTTTTCGAATTCTTCAATTCCATGACTGTCGCGTTTTTTCTGCACTATTAACAAAGGAAAAAATTATAGTTTCAGCGCATACATTGGCTCGTTTTTTTGGTTTGATGAAAGAAAATCATCGACCTTACACTTCTACCTTGAATTTATTGTCAGACTATTTGGGATACGAAAGTTTTGCTTTTTTTTGTAATGAAATTGATAAATCAAAAGCTGATTCGTTATTTAATGAACGAGGAATGTCAATAGGTGATTTTTCATTTACTGCGCTAGAATTAGCCATTTATTCTAATGACTGGAAAAGTGTTCAAATGCTATTGGATAGTTTTGAATTTAAATGCGGTACTGAAAAAAACGACATGACTATGTTTTTAGGCAATGCCGTTCGACATCACGCGGAGAAAGATGATTTTCTTAAGGCACTTATAGAAATTGAAAATGGAAGACATCTTTTTTTTGAAGCTTTTGTGGATGAAGATGACCCAGGGAATTATTATTCCAATGCCCTAACAAAATATTATACAACAACTAAAAAAGAAATCGAAAGTACGCTGTTTCATACTTGTTTTGTCAACACAAAGAAGATTTATTTAAATCAAAAAGTAGAACATAAAGATGTAAATTTTATTCGCTTTGAATCACTTCAGATGGATAAATTGCATTTTCATCAAATTTCACGTTTGTATGAATTAAAGATTTTAGTTGAATTATCCAATGCTAATTTCAACAATAAAATGGATAAATATATCGGTGAAGTTTTGAGCCTATTGCCTGAATACACTGCTTACGAAAAAAGTTGGATTTTAGCTCGTATAATTAAAGCATTGGCATACACAAAAAGTCTGAAAAACGCGTTGAATCTTAACGAATTTAAAACAGCAATTTATCAAACATACGTAGCATTAAATGGCAAAATAGATTCTATAGCCGAACTGATTTTACAATTAACCGTTAATTCGTATAAAGATATTTTTGAAGTAGAAACCTACCCTTTAGCTCGCATCCAAGAAAAACACCTCAACGAAACGAATGCGCGAATCGCAATTGAATCGGCCACAGCCTATCTTTTTGCTGAAAAACAAGTGAAAGCTATTTTGGATAAGAACTTAATACCTTTTAGTCAAAAAACTGGAAATGCTTGGGTGTTGGAGATGTTGAAGTAAAAGGACTTTTATCAAATTTATTTTTAAACTCATTTTACATTATATCTGAATTGGATAATGAAAACAATTATCAATTCAGATAAAACGATTTTTTTTACTTTTTTGTCTCCGAGGTTTTGTCTGGCTCTATGCTTTTAAATATATCTTTCGCATTCAATTCGGACACCACTTTTTTGCCTGTTTTCGCCTCTAATTCCATCCTTGCTACATTGGCAACATTACCTCCTTGTTTGGCAACAATTTTACTTTCTTCAAAATCTTTGGGATTGGTTGCAACTGATATATCTTTTGTGGAAGCCTCTGCTAACATATTTAAAATCAGCTCTGTATTGGTCATGTTGTCCCTTAAATTTTCTTTCTTCAATCCTTTTAGGACTTTATACTCTTTGGTTGTTTTATCGCTCCAAGATTTCGTAATTATGTCTGTAAGCGTAGCAAACTGTAATCCCTCTTTTAAACCACGCTTTTTCCATTCGTCTGTTAATTCTTTCCGAATTTCAATACTTTTCAATCGTTGGTTTATCCAATTTTCCGAGTAACCTAATTTCAGATACTGTTCTAAAGCTCTATCAATACTCAACTCAGGGTCTTGTAATTCATCTAATCTTTCTGCTGCCACTTGCGCCAACCAAAGCTTAAAAGGTTCTGCTTTGGGGGAAGGAATGGATTGAATTAAACGAAAAAGTTGTTCTGGGTCAGCTACATCAGTTTGATAATACTTCCCATCTGAAGATTGAATTTTCAGTTGTCCGATTTTTTCGGACAACTCACTTCCTTCTTTTTTAAGTTTGGTTTTCAAATCATTCCAATATTTTCTTGGTCGGTCAGTGCCTGTAAGTACTTCTATAACATCCACTATAGAAATATACCATTTTTCTTGTTCAGTATCCCAAACAGTACGCAGCTGTTGTTCTTCAAATAAATGAAGCTTCGTTATAGTACTTTCGTCTTTTGATTTGTTGTTTAAATTCATTTTGATTAATTTTCTAACATAAATATAGTTGTTTTTTAATCAATCAGCAAGTCGGGACTTTGATTTTTGTGATTCGTTTGAATTTTCTGATTTTTTGAATTTTTTGTTCTGTAAACGTTTAAAGTTCAAACTACGCTCTCCAAAA
>CALPMC020000134.1 GCA_943324565.2 Chitinophaga pinensis
CACATCCAGCTTCTTTGTTTCCACCTTCGTGTCCACTTCCTAAGATTGGAGCGATTACTAAACCAATTAAACAAGTCAATTTGATTAAGATGTTCATTGAAGGACCTGAAGTATCTTTGAATGGATCTCCAACCGTATCTCCAGTTACTGCAGCTTTATGCGCATCAGAACCTTTGTACGTCATTTCACCGTTGATTTCAACACCTGCTTCGAATGATTTTTTAGCGTTGTCCCAAGCACCACCTGCATTGTTTTGGAAAACTGCCCAAAGAACACCAGATACTGTAACACCAGCCATATAACCACCTAACATTTCAGCAATTAATTGATTGTTATCTCCGTAAACTAATTTACCTAAAAGTACAATTGCGATTGGGAAACCGATTGTCATAACTCCTGGCAACATCATTTCACGTAATGCAGCTTTAGTAGAAATTTCAACACATTTACCATATTCAGGTTTTCCTGTACCTTCCATGATTCCTGGGATTTCTTTAAACTGACGACGTACTTCATATACCATGTCCATTGCAGCTTTTCCTACTGAATTCATTGCTAATGCAGAGAATACAACTGGAATCATACCACCAACGAATAACATTGCTAAAACTGGCGCTTTAAAGATGTTGATTCCGTCAATGCCTGTGAAAGTTACGTAAGCAGCAAATAAAGCCAAAGAAGTCAATGCAGCAGAAGCGATTGCGAAACCTTTTCCTGTTGCAGCAGTTGTGTTACCAACTGAATCTAAAATATCTGTACGTTGACGTACTTCTTTCGGTAATTCGCTCATTTCAGCAATACCACCAGCGTTATCAGAAATTGGTCCGAAAGCATCGATTGCTAATTGCATAGCCGTTGTAGCCATCATTGCAGAAGCAGCCAAAGCCACACCGTAGAAACCAGCTAAAGCGTAAGTTGACCAAATCGCTGCAGCAAACAATAACACTGTAGGGAAAGTTGAAATCATACCTGTAGCTAAACCAGCGATTACGTTAGTTCCAGCACCAGTTGATGATTTTTGAACGATTTTCAAAACTGGACTTGTTCCCAATCCTGTGTAATATTCAGTTACTGATGAAATTGCTCCACCAACAAATAATCCGATTAAAGAAGCGTAGAATACACGCATTGAAGAAATTTCTTTGATTCCTTCACCAAAGAAAGTCATTTTCATTGTTCCTGGTAACATCCAAGTTACTAAGCCAAAACAAGCAACTGCTGTTAAAGCGATAGATACCCAGTTTCCAACATTTAATGCACCTTGAACTTGTTTTTCTTTTGCATCGTTGCTAGAAATACGTACTAACATTGTTCCGATAATAGAGAACAAAATACCAAAACCAGCGATTGCCATAGGTAATAAGATTGGTCCAATTCCACCGAATTTGTCATCGATGCTTCCACCCATATCTTTAATTACATAATTTCCAAGAACCATTGCAGCCAATACAGTTGCCACATAGGAACCAAATAAATCGGCACCCATACCAGCAACGTCACCAACGTTATCACCAACATTATCAGCGATTGTTGCAGGATTACGTGGATCATCTTCTGGAATTCCAGCTTCAACTTTTCCAACTAAATCCGCACCAACGTCTGCAGCTTTTGTATAAATACCTCCACCAACACGTGCAAATAATGCGATTGATTCAGCACCTAAAGAGAAACCAGCTAAAGTTTCCAAAACGATTGTCATGTCTTCAGTGTTCGTCCATTTTCCACCCATAAAGAAGTGAAAGAAGAAAATAAAGAAAGCTGTTAAACCAAGAACTGCTAAACCAGCAACTCCTAATCCCATAACTGTTCCACCACCGAAAGAAACTTTCAATGCTTGTGGTAAGCTAGTACGAGCAGCTTGTGTTGTACGAACGTTTGTTTTTGTGGCGATTTTCATCCCCATATTTCCAGCCAATGCAGAGAAAATAGCTCCGAAAACGAAAGCAACTATGATTAATAAATGTGTTTTAACTCCAGGCATAAAAGTAATTCCTGCTAAAACGACACTTGCAATTAGCACAAAAACTGCTAAAAGTCTATATTCTGCTTTAAGGAATGCAAGCGCTCCTTCGTAGATGTAATCTGAAATTTCTTTCATTTTTCCATCTCCTGCGTCTTGTTTCAATACCCAAGCTCTCTTTATTGCCATAAATAGCAATCCGATAATTGCCATAACTATTGGCACATAAATCATCATTGATTCCATACTGATTTGTTAATTTATTTAAATATTAGCGAGCAAAAGTATGTTTTTCTACCAACCTATGCAAATGACATTAAAAAAAACAAAATATTTCTTTGATTTAGGTAAGTTGAAACAGTTTCCGTTTCTTAATAACTTTATCCTTTAATAAAAAAGCAATTTTTTAGTTCAATATAGAACTATGAAATAAATTTTATTAACTTAGTTTTTTTTAGCAATGATAGAAATAAACTACCAAAAGGCGTTTGATGAACTACAAGATATTGTTTCAGACATGGAAGATGGACAAATAAACGTCGATGAATTAGCTCAGAAAGTAAAGCGTGCAACTGAACTGATTCGCATTTGCAAAAATAAACTCACAGCGACAGAAGGTGATGTTCAGAAAATTTTAAAAGAATTGGAGGCGCAAAACTCTGAAGACAATTCAAATTTCTAACTTTGTCACTCAAATTTATTTATGTCCGATAAACGTTACCAATCAAGAGGTGTATCTGCTGGAAAAGAAGATGTACACAACGCTATCAAAAACATTGACAAAGGATTATTCCCAAAAGCATTTTGTAAAATCGTCCCTGACTATTTAACAGGTGATGAGAATTATTGTGTGGTAATGCACGCTGATGGAGCAGGTACAAAATCTTCTTTGGCTTATATGTACTGGAAAAAGACAGGTGATTTATCGGTTTGGCGCGGAATTGCACAAGACGCATTGATTATGAATATTGATGATTTATTGTGTGTAGGTGCAACGGGGCCTATCCTACTATCTTCAACGATTGGTCGCAATAAAAATCTAATTCCAGGTGAAGTTTTATCGGCAATTATCAATGGTACAGAAGATTTACTAGCTGAATTGCGTTCATATGGAATAGACATTCATTCTACAGGTGGCGAAACAGCAGATGTTGGTGATTTAGTTCGCACCATAATCGTTGATTCAACTGTCATTTGTCGCATGAAAAAAACAGATGTTATTTCAAATGACCGCATACAACCAGGAGATGTAATTGTTGGTTTGGCTTCTTATGGTCAAGCAACATATGAGAAAGAATATAACGGAGGAATGGGAAGTAATGGTTTGACAAGTGCGCGCCACGATGTCTTCTCAAAAAGCTTGGCAAGTGAATTTCCAGAAAGTTTTGATCCCAATGTTCCACGTGATTTAGTTTATAGTGGCACAAAAGATTTGTTGGATACAGTTGAAGGTTCACCAATAGATGCAGGAAAGCTGGTTTTATCGCCAACACGAACGTATGCACCTGTGATTAAAAAAATGCTCGAAAATCACCGAAATGACATCCACGGAATGGTGCATTGTTCGGGAGGTGCGCAAACGAAAGTGTTACATTTTATAGACGAGTTACATATTATTAAAGATAATTTATTTCCAATCCCACCACTTTTTGAAATGATTCAACAAGAATCAAGCACAAGTTGGGAAGAAATGTATAAGGTTTTCAATATGGGACACCGTATGGAGTTATATGTGAATAAGGATATTGCAAAAAGTTTAATTGAAATCTCTGAAAGCTTTGCTATAGAAGCAAAAATAATAGGTAGAGTTGAGTCTGCACCAAATAAAAAGGTAACGATTAGAGGAGAAAAAGGGAATTTTGAATATTCGGTTTAATTTTTTCCAGAAAAACGAATTTTAAATAAATTTAATTTATACTTTTGCCGTCCGTTCAATGAACAAAGGAGGGATGGGTGAGTGGCTGAAACCACCAGTTTGCTAAACTGACGTACGGGTAACTGTACCGCGGGTTCGAATCCCGCTCTCTCCGCAAAAAATGAAAGTTTAAATTTTATACTTGCAAATTAGAATAAAATGCTTACTTTTGCACTCGCTTTCCGAAAAACGTTTGGAAAGAATTGAAATAACTAGATGATTACTCGGGGCGTAGCGTAGTCCGGTCATCGCGCCTGGTTTGGGACCAGGAGGTCGCAGGTTCGAATCCTGCCGCCCCGACTAAGGGGGATGATCTTTCATCCCCCTTTTTTGATTAATCTAGTTGTAAGTTGATTATTTTCGACAAAAACTACTGCCGCCAAGCAGAATAAAATTTGGTAAAGTAGCTCAGTCCGTCAGCTGACGGAAGCAACTGCCGCCAAGCAGAATAATAACAGGCCCCGTAGCTCAGCTGGATAGAGCAACTGCCTTCTAAGCAGTAGGTCTTTGGTTCGAATCCAAACGGGGTCACATTAGTACCACAAAGCCTTTCAGGAGATTTCTTGAAAGGCTTTTTTTTCTGGTTTAACCATGATTTAAATTGAAAAAAAAGTAAAAAACGACTGAGCTTTTGTTTTCTAGTTTGAACATTTTAGGACATCAAAAAATGGATCCTCTAATTCAAAAACTAATTCCATATTCAACCGAGAATTTAATCCTTAAATTTTTATAATGAAAATTTATTAATTGCAAATTATTGAGCAATTTTTATTTTTGCTAGGGAACTTTACAATTCAAAACTCAAGTGTATGATTTTAATTAACTTACAATAAAAAAATGGGTAATGAATGATGAATCAAAATAGATCAAAATCAATTAGCTTTCTCCAAAAGTCATAAGCTATCATTTATGAAAAAACATTGTCTTTCTCCCGATTCTAATTAATTTCGCTTCATGTCGAAAAACAGCGATTCCATTCGAATTTTAAAGCACCTCAATTTCAAGCGCGTTTTGAATTTAGTGGGTTTGAAATGGAGTTATTGGTTTTCGAGAGTTACAAAACGCCCGTCGCAGCTGGGTTTACCGTTTAGTTTGAGCATCGAACCAACAACAGCTTGCAATTTAGGTTGCCCCGAATGTCCAAGTGGTTTGAAACAATTCACGCGACCAACAGGGAAATTAGACCTCGATTTTCACGAAAAATTATTGAAACAAGTCAGCAAAACTGTTTTCTACATCAACTATTATTTTCAAGGAGAACCGTTTTTGCATCCTCAGTTTTTGGAGTTAATCAAGCAAGCGAAAAAGCACAAAATCTACACTGCAACTTCAACCAACGCTCACTTTATCACTGCTGAAAAAGCAAAAGAAATCGTTGCTTCTGGATTAGATCGTTTGATTATTTCCATCGATGGTTTGACGCAAGCAACCTACGAGCAGTATCGGGTTCATGGCAATCTTCAAAAAGTAATCGTAGCGTCGAAACACCTTGTTGAAGCTAAAAAAGAACTGAACTCTTCTACTCCACATTTGATATTTCAGTTTTTGGCGGTGAAACCAAACGAACATGAAATTCCAGCGGTTTTCACCTTGGCAAAAGAAATGAACATCGACGAAGTGCGCATCAAAACCGCACAATTGTACGATTATAAAAATGGCAACCGTCTGATGCCTGAAGATGAAAAATATTCGCGCTATCGTTTACAAAAAGATGGTACTTACAAAATCAAAGGCGATCTTGGAAATCATTGTTGGAGAATGTGGTCTGGGTCTGTCATTACGTGGGACGGAAAAGTGGTTCCTTGCTGTTTTGACAAAGATGCGCAACATGTGCTTGGAACAATTGAATCGAAAACGTTTGAAGAAATTTGGAAATCTGAACGTTACATTAATTTTAGAAAAGCCGTTCTACTAAACCGAAAAGCTATTGAAATTTGTAGTAATTGCTCGGAAGGAACGAAGGTGTGGGCGTGAGGTGAATTGCAGATTAAATGATTGCAAATTGCAGATTGGAAAATTGCAGATTGCAGATTGCAAATTAGAAGATTACAGATTTTTAATTGTTGACTGAGGCACTCGAAGGCAACAATTAACTGAGGCTCTCGAAGGCAACAATTAATGACTCTCGAAGACAACAATCCCTAAATTTTACTCCGCCTCGGCGGACTACATTTTAAATTGTATTCAACTCAATTTCAC
>CALPMC020000135.1 GCA_943324565.2 Chitinophaga pinensis
CTAATTCCCCAATCTAAATTGCTTATCAATTTCCGCATCTTTTGGGTCGCCATAAACACCACATTTTGGAGGACGTTCAAATAATTTAATCACTTTGATTTGCGCTTGTATTGGCCAATATTGTGAGGCAAACCAATTCGCTTTAGCGTTTAATCCATTCCATTCATAAGCACTAATAATTGGAATGTGAACTCCCGGAACTAGCATCCATGCTCGATTTAAACGAATTCCAATTCCTAAACTGTAATGCACTTGCGCCACAAAAGGTTTTTGAAATTTTAGTTCAAGTGGATGGTTCGAGTAATTATCGTCGTATACTTTGCTTCCTTGTATTAAATTATAATCGAAGTTAAAGCCCAAACTTTGATCAATAAAATGTTTTCTCGCTTTATCAATTTTCTTTTTCCCGTAGTAAATTAAAGTATGCGCAGAAACACGAGCGAAGACATAATTATTTTTGAAACTTCCTTCTCCATGATAAGATTGTACGATTTCACCCAAAGCATTTTTGATGTCAACATGCGTTGATTCTGTCCCACTTAATTGACGAAAACCAACACCCCAATCAACGTAATCCATAATTCTACTTTTCTTCAAAGGCTTAATCGGAATTCCTTTCCATTTTGGAAAATGTGCGAAACCAACTTCTGCAAAGAAACCAACTTGTCCTTTTGGCGTGATTTCGTAATTTCCACGTGCGCCCAAGTTATCTGTTAAAATACCAGAAATCGGCTTAGAAGGAATCATATAGGTTGGGCCAATTGCAAAGTGAATCCCATCGTTAGTGACAATGATATAATCATTTCCTCTTGTTCCTTTTTTGAAAGCTCCTTGAGAAAAAACAAAAGTTGGAACTAAAAATAATAAGCAGAATAGTTTTCTCATTCGGTAGTTTAGAAATTAAAATCGGTACTTAATTCAAGCATTCTGTCAATCACAGCATCGTTATTCCAATTCTCGTGAATGTTTTCCATTTCCATTACTTGATCCATTATTTCACTTTGCTTTTTACCTTGATTGTATGCAACGCTGTAACGAATATTACTGAATGTTACTTGGGAATATAACGGCAACCATTTATTTGGATACAATTCACTGAATTTCGCTTCAATTTTCTTTCTTAACAAAAAGTCAGGGTCGGCCACAAAATCACGCATAACGAAATAGTTATCTAAAGATAAGTCTTGCAGTGCATCTCCATCAGGTTTGCGCTCAATACTGTATTCTTCAAAAACAGCCTGCCAATTTTCATTATGTTTTTGCATTAAACGATTCATAACAGTACAATCTTCAAAACCTGCATTCATTCCTTGACCATAAAAAGGAACTGTTGCGTGCGCTGCGTCTCCCATCAAAGCTACTTTTCCGTGCGCCCAAGGATAACAGCGAACAATTACTAAATTAGATAAAGGATGGTCATTCCACGCATCCGCAATATCAGGAACCATATCGTAAAAATCTGGAAAAACAGTTTGAAAGAAATCGTTTACAGCTTCCTTGGAAGTCAATTTATCAAAAGCAAATTTATCTCCTTCGTGAGGCATGAACAATGTACAAGTAAACGAGCCATCTTCATTCGCCAAAGCAATCATCATAAAGCGACCACGCGGCCAAATGTGTAGCGCATTTTTGTCTAATCTATAACTTCCATCTGCATTGGCTGGTAATAAAATCTCTCGGTAACCGTCTGCAATGTAGTTTTGACTGTAATTGAAACGATTTAATTTTTGCATCGAATTGTAACGAACAGCTGAAAATGCGCCATCTGCAGCAAAAATCACATCAGCTTGAACTTCAAATTGTTCACCTGTCAAGTTATTTTTAATGTATGCAATTCCTTTATCAAGGTCTGTTTTTAAACAATCGTGATTGTAATGAATCGTCGCGTTTCCATGATTTTCAGCAATGTCCATCATCGTTGCGTTCACTTTTCCTCTCGATACAGAATATATCGCTTCTCCTTCTTTTCCGTAAGGTTGATATGTCAGGTTTCCTTCCAAATCGTGCATGATTCTTCCCGACATTGGAATTGCAATTTTACGAATTTCATCACCAACACCAACAGCATCTAAAGCTGTCCAACCTCGAACTGAAAGTGCTAGATTGATCGATTTTCCAGCAGAAATCTCTGCTTTACGAATATCTGAACGACGCTCGTAAATGGTTACTTTATATCCAGCTTTTGATAAATACACTGCCCAAAGGGAGCCTACTAAACCTGCTCCAATAATAACCGCTTGCTTATTGTTTTCCATAATTGAAAATACTTAAAATGATTGAAAAATGTTTTATCATTACAACACAAATTTAGTCAGAAAGTTCCCTCGATTTCTTAGATTGATTTTAAATATCCACAATCGTTTTTTCTTAACTAATTTAAGTGGATTTTAAAGTTTCGGGTTTCGGACTTCGAGAGCCTCAGTCCTCAAATTTCGATTTTTTACTTTTAGTTTTTCACTTTTTTAAAAAAGCTATATTTCGTTTCAAACCTTCAAATTTAGTTCGTTTTACAGCGCTGTTTTTAAAGAGCGAATCATAGGTTTCTTTTTGTAAATTCTGCCAATCATTTTTAGTTAAATCTAGTAATGAAATAGTAGGAGTGAAGCGTGCTTCTTCGTGGGCTTTTGAAAAACGATTCCAGGGGCAAACATCTTGACAAACATCGCAACCAAACATCCAATTGTCCATTTTTCCTTTAAATTCGGAAGGTAAGAGTTCGTCTTTGAGTTCGATTGTCAAATACGAAATGCACTTTGAGCCATCAACAACATAAGGTTGCACAATGGCTTCTGTTGGACACGCATCTATACATTTGGTACATGTTCCACAATAATCTTTAATTGGCCCATCGGGTTCTATTTCTAAATCAATTATTAATTCAGCGATAAAGAAAAAACTTCCGTGCTTTGGATGAATTAAATTACTGTTTTTACCCAACCAACCTATACCTGCTTTTTTAGCCCAAACTTTGTCCATGACAGGTGCTGAATCCACAAAAACGCGACCGCCAACTTCTCCAATTTCAGTTTGAATGAATTCCAATAATTCTTTGAGTTTATCTTTGATTACAAAGTGATAATCTTCTCCGTATGCATATTTGGAAATCTTGGGTGCATCTTCGTTATGCTGTGTTTCTTCTGGAAAATAATTGAGTAACAAAGAAACAACTGTTTTTGCATCATCAACTAACAATCTTGGGTCGAGGCGTTTATCGAAATGATTCGCCATATAACTCATTTTCCCGTGGTAGTTTTTGTTCAGCCATGATTCGAGTTTTGGTGCTTCCTCTTCTAAAAAATCTGCTTTTGAAAATCCACAAAAGAAAAAACCGAGGTCTTTCGCTTTTTGTTGAATCATTGATTTGTAAACTGATTTATTCATTTTTTAGAACAAACCTCCTTGAACCCAGCCGAAATCTTTCCCTAAATGTCTGAATGCTTTTTCGGTTGCTTTTCGACCTCGTGGTGTTCGCATTAAAAATCCTTCTTGAATTAAAAAAGGTTCATAAACTTCTTCTAAAGTCCCTGCATTTTCACCAATTGCTGTTGCGATTGTCGTTAATCCAACCGGACCACCAGCGAATTTATCAATGATAACTTTTAAAATACGAATGTCCATTTCGTCCAAACCGTTGGCATCTACGTTTAAAGCATTTAGTGCAATTTCTGTAATGGCGTCATCAATTCTACCAGTACCTTTTATTTGGGCAAAATCTCGCACACGACGTAAAAGTGCGTTGGCAATCCTTGGCGTTCCACGGCTACGACTCGCGATTTTGAAAGCCGCATCTTCATCAATACCAATATTCAAAAGACTTGCAGAACGTTCGATGATTAAAGTCAAGGTTTTAACATCGTAGTATTCTAAACGCGAATTGATTCCAAAACGAGCACGCAAAGGCGCTGTCAATAACCCAGAACGAGTTGTCGCTCCAATGAGTGTAAAAGGATTTAAGTTGATTTGAATACTTCTAGCATTGGGACCAGAATCAATTAAAATATCAATCACATAATCTTCCATTGCTGAGTATAAATATTCTTCAACAACAGGACTTAAGCGGTGTATTTCATCAATAAAAAGCACATCACCTTCCCCAAGATTTGTCAATAATCCAGCTAAATCGCCAGGTTTATCCAAAACAGGTCCACTTGTCACTTTAAATCCAACACCTAATTCATTGGCAATGATGTTTGCAAGCGTTGTTTTACCTAATCCTGGAGGGCCATGTAAAAGCACGTGATCGAGTGGTTCGTTTCGCAATTTTGCTGCTTGAACGAAAATGTGAAGATTTTGAACAACAGGGTCTTGACCAGAGAAATCTGATAAATATTTGGGTCGTAAGACTTTGTCGTAGTCTTGTTCGCCAGCACTTTGCGCTTCTTCTCTATAATCGAATGAATCTTCCACGGGTGGGTTTTAGACAAAAATAGTAAGAATATCGAATTGCAGATTGCTAATTACGAAATGTAGATTGTCATAATTCTATCTACAATTTGCAATATCTAATCTATAATCTTCAAATCTACAATTTTATTTAAAATCATATCTTTGCCCTATGATTCCATTTTCTCCCCCTCGAATTGATCAACGTGTGCTTGATGAAGTAAACGCAGCCTTGCTAAGTGGTTGGATTACAACTGGTCCACGCACCAAATTATTTGAAAAAAAAATCACAGAATATTGTGGTTGTAAAACTACGGTTGCTGTTAATTCATGGACTTCAGGAATGGAAGTTTTCTTTCGCTGGTGGGGAATTGGTGAAGGAGATGAGGTGATTATTCCTGTTTACACTTATTGTGCAAGCGCGAATGTCGTACTACATACAGGAGCAAAACCAGTTATGGTGGACATTAGTAAAGATGATTTCAATATATCAATTGAAAAAATTAAAGCAGCAATTACTCCTCGAACGAAAGTAATAATGCCGGTTGATATTTCTGGTTTTCCGTGTGATTATGATGCTATTTATGAACTGGTTAATGCTTGTAAAGATCAATTTTTACCTAAAACTGAAATGCAAAAACAGTTGGGTAGAATATTAATCGCAGCTGATGCAGCACATAGTTTTGGCGCGACTTACAAAGGAAAAAAATCAGGAAGTTTGGCTGATGTCACTTGTTTTTCTTTTCACGCAGTTAAAAATTTAACAACAGCCGAAGGTGGTGCTATTTGTTTTAATTTACCTTCTGATTTTGATCACGAAACTATTTATAAAGACTTTTGCATTAAAATTCTTCACGGTCAATCAAAAGATGCATTAGCAAAAACTGTAAAAGGCGCTTGGAAATATGACGTAATTGAACCAGGGTATAAATGTAATATGACGGATATCCAAGCTGCAATTGGTTTGATTGAATTGGAGCGATATGGTGAAAATTTAGATCGTAGAAAAACAATTTTTGAGGCTTATGATGCTGCCTTCGGGATCGAAGAATGGGCTGTAATTCCGAGATATAAAGATGAATCAAGAGAAAGCTGTTATCATTTGTATTTATTGCGAATTGCAGGAATATCAGAAGCTCAACGTGACGCAATAATTCAAGAAATTTTTGAACAAGATGTAGCAGTGAATGTTCATTTTCAACCACTTCCATTATTAACTGCATACAAGAATTTAGGTTATTCTATTGAAATTTATCCTGAAGCATATCTTAAATATGCAGCTGAAATTTCTCTGCCCGTTTATTATAATTTAACAGATTCTCAAGTTGAAATAGTAATTCAATCCGTTAAGAAAGCAGTAAAAATAGTAGTTGATTGATTTTCTAAACAAATGTATCAATCAACATTATAAACAAACTTATTCCTATGACTATATTAATTACCATTTATATTTTTAAACAGCTTAAATTCAAATAACAAATGCAACTTTTAGATTTGATGGGATGATAAACTTCAAAACAGGAGAGAAATCAGAAGATTCCTCTCTCTGTTTCTGGAAAGGTTATTAAATTACCCCGTTAAATCGCCAAAAATAAAGTTGTAATGTCACA
>CALPMC020000136.1 GCA_943324565.2 Chitinophaga pinensis
AAAATCGGATATTTTTTTAATTAAATTTGAAATAATTAAACCATGAAAAAAGTAGTTTTTGAACACAAATTTTAGGTGGTCACTTTCAATCGGAATTACATGGTCAATTCAAACTGGAATGAGGTGGTCAATATAGCTGGAATTAGCAAACAGATGAATATACCGAAACCCCACTCACCCTACTCACTGGTGCAACTGTTGAAGATGCCGTTTCAGAAAACTTATATGATTTGGCTGTCAATGGAACAAAAATGTATGTCGTGGGGCAAAATGGGCGTGTCATCTACTCTCCTTTTTATGGAGGAATGCCTTTCGGGAAATTGACCCAAGGAACAAACGACCTCAAAAGTATTTGTTCCGTTCCTTCAACGAACAAAATGCTTTCGGTGGGAACTAATTCGACACTATTACAGCACGTGACGACCAATTTCGTGGCGAATAAAAACTTGTTTTTGCCAGAGGTGACTGATGTACATTTCTTAGATGGGCTAAACGGAGCTGTGGGAGCGCAGAAATTCGTGATTCGACAAACAAATGATGGTGGTCAAACGTGGAAAACCATCGTTGCAAACAATTCTTCTCACGTAACGGCTATCACTACCGCAAAAATTTGGATGACAGATCCTAATAAAGTAATCATTTTTGGAGTAGGTGCAGTTCCAATGCGTGCAACCAATCTTTCTGCCATACGATTAGTTCCACATTTGGGAGGATTGCCAACAAACGTATTAGCTGTTACAAGGTATAATAGATATTTGATTATCAACAGTCAAGTGGGAACACAAACTCAGATAAGAAGTGTAAGTATTTTTAATGATACTGTTCAAACACTTTTTACCATTCCTTCTACTACCATTAACGCCGTTGAAGTAACAAGTACCAAAAACATATTGATTGCTGGAAATAGCGGAGTGTTCAGAAGTTATTCTTGGACCGGAGTTCCAAGCCCTACCTCAACTGCTTTATTACACACTACTACTGCCTCCAACTTAGGAAGCAAAAAATTAAACGATATTGAAGTGTTGAACACCAAAGAAATTGTATTAGTTGGTGACAACGGAGCATATTACCACTCAAGTGCTTCTGATGTAAACACTGCCGGACAAATTACTTCAATTTCTTGGTATGCTCAAACAGGAGTATATTCCAGCTCTATTGACCCTTATTACGTCAATGCAGCCAACCAAATAAACATCAAAACAATAGCCTTCACCAACTCTAAAACAGGAGTTTTAGGTGGGGCATATACTGGAAGTTTCAACAGTAGTTTATACAACCAAGAAGCGTATGTGCGCTCGTTCTACGATGTACTTTCGCGCTACACAGCACGTTTCTATTACGACGGTTTAGGCAGATTGGTAGTGAGCCAAAACGCACGCCAATACAACAATGCAGATGCAACAGGGCGCAAATATTCTTACACACTTTATGATGCTTTAGGGCGCGTGTATGAAGTGGGTGAAAAAACGGAACCTTCAACAGGTGCGAAATTCAAAAGTATTTTTGGGGCAACCGTGGCAGATTATTACAACCCGAACGTAATCAGCACTGCGAAACTGGAAACTTGGATTGCCAACACGGCAGGCGCACGCAAAGAAGTAACCAAAAGTTACTACGATGCAACAGTGATTACAGGTTTGCCAGCAACGTTTACACCAGATGTTTTGACCCAACGCAAACGCATTACGCACGTGACTTATGAAGAAACGTTTGACAACAACGACCAAACCTATGATCATGCCACGCATTACGATTATGACATTCATGGAAATGTGCAAACTCTTTTGCAAGACAATCGAAAAATGGCTACTACCTTTACTTCGATTGCATCTCAACGCTATAAACGTATGGACTACCGCTACGATTTGGTTTCAGGTAATGTTCACCGTATGAGCGTACAGAATGGCGAAGTAGACCAATGGCACCACGCGTATCAATACGATGCAGATAACAGAATTACAGCCGCTTACACCAACACACAAACGCCAATCATTGGTCACGGGCAACTTTCAGCAGCTTTGGAGAATGAAATGGTGTATAATTCGGACTGGGAAAACGATGCAAAATACTATTATTATGCCCATGGACCTTTGGCCCGAACAGAAATTGGGAACGATCAGTTGCAAGGTTTTGACTACATCTACAATTTACAAGGATGGCTAAAGGGAACAAATTCTATTGTGAACGAAAATGATGCTGGACAAGATGGATATTCTGGAGTCAATTCAACTTTTGCGAAAGATGTGTCAGCTTTCAGTTTAGAATATTTTAACAATGACTATCAGGCCATTAACAGCGAGACTCCATTCGCTTCGGTAGAAACATCGAGCCATGCCGCGAGTAATAGTTCTGCCTTGTACAATGGGAATATCCGATACATGCAAACAAGGCTAACGAACCCAACAACGGGCGAAGCGATGCCGATGTTGAATACGTATAAGTATGACCAAATCAACAGATTATTAGAATCACGTTCCTATGAGACAGGACTTTCAAGTAATAGTTGGAATCCAGTTTCGTACGGTAATTCTTATTACAATTCGTTCAGTTATGATGCGATGGGGAATATTTTGACACAAGTGCGTCACAATCGTGCAGGAACTAAGATTGAGGACATGAAATACAAATATCAGTACCTCGACCCAACCACTAAAACTAAACTACAACGCAATAGATTATATCATATTTATGAGCCACTTTCGCTTTCAAGTTTGGACGCAACGGACATAGACAACATGGGTTCTTTTGATTCTACTGCAGTGAACATCAATGTTACAAACAACTATTCCTACGACGAGGAAGGCAGATTAATTAAAATTAATTCAGAACTAATTCCAAAAATTACTTGGTCACATGATGGAAGAATCAAAGAATTTTTAAGAGTAGTAGGTTCAGAAACTAAAATAATTCGATTTGATTATGATTCACAAGGAAACAGAATTGCAAAGCATATAATTAATAATCAAACTAATAGTCTAATTTTTTCATTGTATTATTTAAGAGATGCTACTGGAAATGTTAACTCAATTTACAGACACGAAAATGGTACAGAAAACACCTCTTATTCTATTATAGAAAGAAATATTTTCGGTAATGCCAGACTAGGCTTTTTAACAGACTCCGTAAATCTAATTAATCATGATAATAGTTCAAATTATACTTTAATTCTTGGTAAAAAGAAATATGAATTTTCAAATCATCTTGATAATATATTAAGTGTATTCAGTGATATTAAAGTACCAATTGATTCCAATTTTGATGGTTTAGTTGATGGGTATGAAATAAATATTATTAATTCAACTGACTATTCTCCATTTGGGGTTGCACTTGATGGACGATCTTTAGGAAAGAAAACAAGATATGGATTAAACGGAAAGGAAAAAGATTTTGAAATTTCAGATGATGAAAATTTTATGAATTTTGAATTTAGAGAATATGATGCAAGAATAGGGCAATTCTTTTCTGTTGATCCACTTTTTAACCATGAAAATCAGGTAGATAAGTCAACATATTCAGCATTTTGGGATAATCCTGTTATGTATGATGACCCTGATGGAAGATGTCCAATCTGTCCATGGTTAGATGCTGTGGTAGATA
The DNA here is from genome assembly GCA_943324565.2 of Chitinophaga pinensis. Lineage (GTDB taxonomy): Bacteria > Bacteroidota > Bacteroidia > Flavobacteriales_D > Crocinitomicaceae > UBA952. The sequence continues at coordinate 3,598 of CALPMC020000136.1, forward strand.
TAGGATTCGTTATTTATGATATTGGTTTATTAGCTCATGAAGGAATTACTACTGGATCAACAAGTGCTGAAAACTGGGCAGCATTAGGTGCAGATGCTTTTTCAATTATTATTCCAATGTCAACCGGAGCAGGTTTGGCAACAAGAGGAACTATTAAAGCGTCAAAAGCGGCTGATAATGCAACTGATGTAGTAAAAGCAACTGACAAATTAAGTGATGTTGGAAAAATAAAGAATCTTAAATCAGTTGACGTAATTACTAAAGGTTACAAATCGTTCAAAAAAAGTAATTTTAGGGATAATTTAAAATTAAAAACAGGTCATAATGGTAAAGGAATGGAAGCACATCATAAAATTCCTCAATCAAAAAGTATGCGTAAATGGTTTAATGATCATGAAATTACTGACACTGATATTCATAAGCCGTCAAATGGAGTGTGGAGAGAAAAGACTAACCACAGAAAATTATCTAAACAACATAATAGAGAATGGAAAAAGTGGCAAGATGATAACCCCAATGCAAAAAGGGATGACATCCTAAGACAACGTGACATTATAGAAGAAAAAGTTTTTGGAAATTCAACTGGTGATAAATTAAAAAAAAATAAAAAATGAAATTCTATCGTTTTAACAATGCATACAAGAGAAGTGCAATTCAAATTTTAACAACGCAAAATTTTTCGTCATCTGAACATATTCCTCTAGATTCACCAATGATTACTAACAACAAATTTATTGTTGATTCAGGTAAAAAATGGTTCGATTTAATTGGCTTTGCAGATAGTCATATTCACTTTGCTATCTCAAGTAAATTTAAAAACATATTGGAAACACAAAAAATCAAAGGTTGGACGTGTTTTCCAATAGATATAGATGAATCAAATGATAAGTATTATGTTTTTCAATTCACCTCTATAGCAGGTGAAATATTGAATAGAGAAAAGTTGAATAGGTATGAGGAAAAACTTAAATTCGATTTGAATACATGGGATGGGGCTGGGATATTTACTCTTAAAGGGACTACTATAAAGGTTTGCACAGAAGATGTAAAAGAACTTTTAGAAAGAGAGAGAATAACTAACATTGAATTTGATGAATTATAAAATTGAATTTATAACTTGCAGGGTTGGATGAAAGGAATTAACGCCATAACTACTGCAAATGACCCTGGTCAGGATGGTTTCACAGGACCTAATTTTGTTTTCGGAAAGGATTTAACAGCTTTCAGTTTGGAATATTTTAATAACGACTATAAAGCAATAAATAATGCTTCACCGTTTACTTTTGTAGATACAATTTCAAGCCATCCAACTTTGAATAGTAATCAATTGTTTAATGGAAATATTCGTTACATGCAAACGCGCTTGACAAACCCAACAACTCTAGCCGATATGCCAATGTTGAATGCTTACAAATATGACCAATTGAATCGTTTGAAAGAATCAAGATCATACGAAACAGGACTCACAAGCAATGTTTGGAATCCTACAACTTATGGAGATTCGTACTACAATGCATTTGAATACGATGCCATGGGTAATATTCTTTCACAAAAACGTCATAAGCGGGACGGAACTAAAATCGAAGATTTATCTTATGTCTATCACACTTCTGGAGGAAAACTTGTACGAAATCGTTTGTATCATTTAGATGATGTTGTTGGTTCTGGTGTTGATGCAACTGATATTGATGACATGGGTACATATGATGCTGATATACAAGACATCAATACATTAAATAATTATTCTTACGACGAGGAAGGCAGATTGGTCAAAGATGTGCAAGAAAAAATCTCTAAAATCGTATGGAGAGTGGATGGAAAGGTCAAAGAAATACAACGCGCAACAGGCTCAACAAAATGGTTGAAATTTGATTATGATGCGATGGGTAACCGAATTGCAAAACATGTTTACAACAATACTGGAACGACACATGAACGTTCTACCTACTATATTTTGGATGCGCAAGGCAATCAGATAAGTACTTACGATCATGAAATTGTAGGAGGTACTGCTAAATTTCATTTGAAAGAAAGAAACATATTTGGTTCTTCTAGAATTGGTTCTAAACAAGATTCGTTGAATGTGTTGACTGCGACAATAACTCAAAATTACACGCAAATACTTGGTGCAAAATACTATGAATTTAGTAACCATTTAGGTAATGTCTTGACAGTATTTAGTGATGTCAAAATCGCCCTAGATGCTAATTCAAATGGAGTGGTTGATGGATATCGCGCCCCTATAAGAAACACTGTAGACTATAGCCCGTTTGGGGTACAGCTCGATGGAAGGACGCTTTCTTATGTTCCGCCAGCACCTGCTCCGCCGAGTGTGACCGTTGTTTACCAACACAAATTTGACGACAACCCGAGTACGCATCCATACACCACTGCT
>CALPMC020000137.1 GCA_943324565.2 Chitinophaga pinensis
AAGGCTTTGCATATCTCAATTTAAAAATGCTACAACCAAACAGGATTATAATCCAATTGAGCAGGTGTTTCAATGTAAAACAGTTCTCCTTTCATTGCAAACTCCAATTCAGTAGTATCTGAAACACGAATGGCATCGTCTTGTTCAACTTCGTGGTTTTCTACCATACCAGAGCCATTTAGAACATAAAAAGTATAGCAACTGTTAGCGTTCAGGCTGAGTTTAACTTTAATTTCTTCTGAAAAAGTTAGTTTTTTAACCACTAAACCCGGTGTTAATGCTTTAGCATCACTTCCTTCTCCTATATAGGTTGTTGTCAAAATATTGTTTTCTAAAACAGAAGAAAAGTTTTTTGCATGATAATCAATATAGCTAGGTTTTAACTGCATTGCTTTTTTATAGTTGGGATCGAACCAAATTTGAAATGCTCTAGATCCTTTTGTTACCTTTTCCTGATGTTGAATACCACTGTTGGATTGTATAATCTGAAAATCACCCGCATTTAATGGTGTCCAGATTTGTGTTTCAGTATCGTAGTGCTCAATTGTTCCTTCAAATAGAAAGGTCATTATTTCAAAACCTTCATGAGGGTGCAAACCAAATTCGCAAGCATCATTTACATATCCATTACTCCAGTAAAACAAATTTGAATAAGGCTTGACATTCGTTTTTCCGTTATAAACAGGTTTATTAGCATGGAATCTTCCACCAAAAATAACATCATTATATTGGTCAGATTTTTTAATCAACTGTATCATCTTTTCTTGTGTTAATGGTTTTTCTTCAATTAATTTACCCAAGGATTTGAATGGATTCAAAAAATAGAGAGCGGAGACACCAAGAGATTGCTTGATGAATTTTCTGCGTTTGTTAAAAAATGGGGCAAATCCAGACATGAGTTAATGAGTTAAATTTGAAATAATTTGTTTAAGCTTTTCCAATTCTTCATTGTTGGTTATCCCTTTTTCTTCGTTAAAATTCTTATAAAAATTCGGTAAGGAGTAACTTGCTAAAATATGTGCTCCAGCATGAGGAAAAACATTGATTCCATGCTGAATAACACTTGCACCACCTCTTGCCCCAGGTGATGTAGACATCAGTAACATGTTTTTATCATTGAATATTTTTCGGTCTTTAATTCTGGAAGTCCAATCCAAAAGATTCTTAAAACCGGTATTGAACGAACCATTATTCTCTGCCAAAGAAATGATAATTAGATCAGTATCGTCTATTAAATATGAAAAAGTAAAAACTTCTACAGGAACACCAATTTCATTTTCTAAGTCAACACTGTAAATGGGTATGTTAAGTTCACTAACATCTACTTTTGTTACTTCAGCATTCTCAACTAGATGGGCTGTGAAATTGGCTAATTTCCGGTTTATTGAGTTTTTAGAATTACTTCCTCCAATTGCAAGAATTTTCATGATTCATGATTATTTCTTATTCTATTTGTCAATTCTGGAAATCTGTAAAACGCAACAGCCCACAAAAACGACTGAATAATACATGGTGCTATGACCGATTGACCATGTTCTAAATGGGTTGCAATTGCACCTCCCATATATGCACACAATAGGAGTGCTCCTATAATTCCAGTTCGAGGAATTATAAAAAGAACGATACTGAGTATTTCAATTAGACCAAGTAATTTATATATATTGGCATCTAAACCCATACTTTCTGCCATTTCTAATGCTTTTTCATCGGTAGTAAATTTTCCCATCGCACTTCCGAGAAATACAAAGGCTACTAAACCTGTTAATACCCAATAGATGATTTTTTTTGTTTTTTCAGACATGTTAATTGATTTATATTATTTTGATTTAATGAAGTTAAAATCAAGTGTAAATGTTACTTCTTCACCAACGAACCCTTTACCACCATTAATCTGAAAATCAGAACGATTTATTTTACCTAAAATAGTAAATCCTGCTCGTTCATTCCCGTAATTGTCAGTAGCATTCCCGCCATAATTTACATCAAAGGACATTGTTTTTGAAACTCCTTTAATTGTCATAACCCCTTCTAGTTTGTAGGTATTCTTTTTCCCTTTTTTGAAGGATGTCGTTGTAAAACTCATATTAGGAAATTGGGCTATATCAAAAAAATCAGGCGATTTCAAATGATTATCTCTTGCTTCAATTCCTGTGTTTATAGTAGAAACATCAACCGTGAAGTCAAATTTCGCATTTGAAAAATCGGTATTTTCGGAGGAGACGGTCCCGTTATATGTTCCAAAATTCCCAGTTACTTTTGAAATTCCAAGATAACCCACGCTGAATGTTATAGAAGAATGACTTGGATCGCAATTCCACTTTGTTTGCGAATTAACTAAAGAGGTCGATGTTAAAGCGACGAGGATTAATAAAATAGTTTTCATAATTTTTTGTTTTTAATATTTGAATGCAAAGTTGAGCTTTAATACTTTCTAAAATATAGTTGTTACCTCGGGGTAAGTAGTTACCTCTGAGTAATCCGATCTTTGTAAATTTGTCACATGAACCAAAAAGATCATGTTTGTCAATATAAATTAATGGCATCAAGAGATGCCTTAGAAGTAATTCAGGGTAAATGGCGCATTCCAATTGTGATTGCATTAACACATGGCACAAAACGTTTCGGAGAAATTCAAAGAGACATTAGTGATATTTCACCAAAAATGCTTTCGCAAGAATTAAAGGCGTTAGAACTTAACAAAATTATTAAACGCACACTACATGATACGATGCCTGTTACAACAGAATATTCCTTAACGCCACTAGGAGAATCGATGACCAAATTATTAGGCGAAATTTTAAATTGGGGAATTCATTTCAGAGAGGAAGTATTGAAGAAATGAATAGAAGTATTTTAATTTAAGTTTCTGTATTCTACTGGAGTAAACCCTGTTTTTTGCTTAAACAGTTTACTGAAATATTGTGGATACTCAAAACCTAATGAATAAGCTATTTCACTTACGGACTTGTCAGAACTCATTAAAATATTTTTGGCTTCTTCAACTAAAAAATAATGAATATGCTCTTGTGCGTTCTTTCCAGTTTCTTTTTTGAGTAAGTCGCTTAAATAATTTGGTGATAGAAATAATAATTCCGCGAAATATTTAACACTCGGCAAACCTTTGTTTTGGAGCTCGTTAGTGTTGAAATAGTTTGATACGATATTTTCGAATCTTATTAGTAAATCCGTATTTGCCTTTTTCCTTGTGATAAACTGTCTGTCATAATATCTATTACAATAATTTAAGAGTAATTCTATATTTGAATTGATTAGTGTTTGACTGTGTTTGTCAATATTTTCTGTTAATTCGTTTTCCAATTTATTTATACAATCCGAGAGCGTTTCTTTTTCTTTATCCGAAAGGTGCAATGCTTCATTCACTTCATAAGAGAAAAATGTATAATCTTTCATTTTATTTCCCAACGAAGACCCTCGAATTATATCGGGATGAAAAAACAATCCCCAACCGTCTATATCATTTGTTGAGCTATCATCATTTTCAATTGTAATAATTTGGTTTGGTGCAATACAGATTAATGTTCCCTCCTGAAAATCGTAGTACTCCTTACCATATCTCATTCTATTTGCACAATGGTTTTTGAACAAGATGGAATAAAACCCACATGTCAATTTTACTTCTTCCACTTTTTCATGTTTTTCCATTTTGGAAAAATCAACAACAGAAATCAATGGGTGCTTCGGAGGCAACTGTTGAAACAAAGCGTTTAATTGACTAATGCTTTCTAATCTTATAATATTTTCCATTAAATTTTATAAATAATTGAATATGTCTCTATTTTCTATAATTTGTGTTTGAGCACCATTTAACCCAATCTTAAACATTGCTAAAGCTAATTCTGAAGATTTTATACTTGAGCCTTTTCCAAGGTGTTTTGTCAAAGGATAAATGAATCTAAAAAATTTATATCCCAAATTCGGTTCTTTTCGAGGTTCAACAGGATAAATATATCCAGGTCTAATGCTGTGAAATTTTATATTTAGTATTGATATTTGATTTTCAGCCATTCCTTTATATTTGGCAAAAGCGGTTCTGCTTTTTTCTGTTCTATCAGCTCCCATTCCACTCAACATGCATAAAGTGGATTTTGGGCTTCCAAGTTTCAATGCAGTCGCAAATTTAACAGCGTAGTTAACTGTAATTCTTTTAAACATGGGATCCGGAACTTGTCCCGTATATACACCAATACAAAAAAAAGCTACGTCAATATTTTTAAATAAATCGGCATAGTTTGAGTAATCTTCAAAATTTTCTATTACAACTTCATTAAGTTTTGAATGTTCTCTGGCCGTTGGTTTACGGACTAAACTTCTTACCTCATACACTTCAGTTGAGTTGAGACAATGTTCTAAAATCAGACCACCTATCATTCCAGTGCCCCCGGCAATTATTATTTTCATTTTAATTGGCTCATTACTATTTTATCGAATATTTTATCGCCCATGTTATTTCGTAAGAAAATAGAAGTACTTGATAACTTACCAACTTTGTATCTTGTTTTAGGCTTTTTAGTAGAAATAATTTTAGAAATAGCTTTAGCAATTACTGAAGAATGATCACTTCTGCTGGAGAATTTTTCTGTTAGTTTAACAATATCATTTGTAAGCTTTTTATATGGCCCATTTCCAGAAATTTGAAGAAGAGGCTTTTTTCCTACATCTCCTAATTCAGTAGCAATAGCACCAGGTTGTAAAATAACTACATCAATGTTAAATGGTTTTAATTCTAAACGTAAACAATCGCTCCAACCTTCCAAAGCATGTTTTGTTGCGTGATACCAAGACCCAAGTGGTGCATAAATTCTACCTCCAACAGATGAGGTATTTATGATTAATCCATTCTTTGATTTTCTCATGTGAGGAATTACCTTTTGAGTAAGGCTTGCGAGCCCGAACAGATTTACTTCAAATTGCCTTCTTGCATCTTGTATTGGTGTTTCCTCTACAGAACCATACAAAGCGTATCCAGCATTGTTCCAGAGTACATCAATTTTACCTTCTTTTTCAATAATTGTATCTATAACGTTTTGAATGTCATTTTCAATTGTAACATCCATTTGAATTGGGAAAGCCCCGAGTTGTTCAAGATCTTTCATATTCTCTATTCTTCTCGCTACAGGGTAAATCTTGTGACCTTCTTTTATTAATTTAAGGGCGGTTTCTTTACCCATTCCAGAGGATGCTCCCGTTATTAAAATTACTTTGCTCATTTTTTAAAAATTTATTTAACAAAGTTCGGTCGCTACAAACAATCTGTAATAAGACTAATTACGGAATATTGTATAGTAATTCTCTTTTTTAAGAGGTTTCGTTTTTTATCCAATTATTAACTCACTTCGCATATATAAAATAACATTTCATTTAACAAATACAAAAGTAAACTAAAATCTAATTTATTAATAATCAGCACCCTAAACTACCCACCAAAACGCTTCCTATGGAGACGGAGACACCACTGCCAAAGATTGAAAAACATAGCCTGCCGATTGGTGCCAACTGGCAAGGAAAGCATTTGAGAATGGATGAAACGTGCATGACGATAAAACTCCTCTTTTGGCATTGAGGAAAGAATGGATTTGATGACTGCTGGATTGATGTGATACATGACCTTTTGAGAAAAAGGGGGAATGTATTCACAGCACCAGTAGGAAGTCATTTTCACAAGAACTAAAGAAGTGTTATTCTGCTCAGAATCTTCATTCCAAAACCCATAAATTAAAAAAGGGAAAACTGCCTAG
>CALPMC020000138.1 GCA_943324565.2 Chitinophaga pinensis
AACTTCTTCTTCAATATGTGGAATCGAAAACAACCCTTCAAATTTACTGGAGAGGTTTTTTATAAGTATTTGTGGGATGTAAACCCGTATGAAATTGAAAATGTGCGCACTAGATACTATGCCGAAAACAATGCTGTTGCCTACGCTTATGGAATTGATGCAAATATTCATGGTGAATTTGTTGAAGGAATAGAGTCGTTTTTCAAATTCGGTATTTTATCCACCAAAGAAGATATTATTGGCGATTCTTACAAAGAATTTTACAATGTCGCTGGCGAAAGAATTATTTTTGGTTTTAGTGAAGACCAAGAAGTTGTGGACAGCGCAACAATTTATCCAGGCTACATTCCACGTCCAACCGACCAATTATTTACGTTTGGTGCATTGGTTCAAGATCAGATGCCCGGTTTGGAAAATTTTACGGTTCAAATGGGAATGCAATTTGGTTCACGATTACCTTATGGTCCACCTGATTACACGCGCTACAAGGACACATTACGTATTAAATCGTATTTCCGAGTTGATTTAGGCATGTCTTATAATTTGATTGACACCAAAAAAGAGAAAAAGACTTTTTGGAATAAGAATTTCTCAGAAGCTGTTATCTCGCTAGAAATATTTAATGTTCTAGGAATCAATAATGTTCTTTCTAAGCAATGGATTCAAGATGTCGAAGGAAAATACTATTCAATTCCAAATTATTTAACTTCAAGAAGATTCAATTTGAAGTTGATTGTTAGACTTTAACTTTTAATTTAGCATATTGAAATTTCGTTTTTAACTTCCTATTTATAAAAAAAACTGAAAAAATGACAAGATTGGAAATACTAAAAACATACAAAATATACATCGGCGGACAATTTCCGAGAACGGAGTCTGGAAGATATTACACACCTTTGGATGCAAAAGGTAAAGCATTGGCAAACGTTTGTTTGTCGTCGAAGAAAGATGTGCGCAATGCAGTTGTTGCCGCACGAAAAGCAGCAGGTTCTTGGGCAGAACGTTCCGCTTTCAACCGTGGACAAATTTTGTATCGCATCGCTGAAATGCTGGAAGGAAGACACGCTCAATTTGTGGAAGAATTAGTAAAACAAGGTCTCTCAAAAGCAAATGCAACAAAAGAAGTTAATCTAAGCATCGACCGAATCGTTTATTACGCTGGTTGGTGTGACAAATACAACGCAATTTTGAGTTCAGTGAATCCAGTAGCGTCTTCGCATTTTAACTTTTCGAGTTGTGAACCAATGGGAGTTGTGGGAATTATAGCCGAACAATCAACGAGTTTAATCGGTTTGGTTTCGTTGGTTTTGCCTGCTATTTGTGGAGGAAATACAGTTGTTGTTTTAGCTTCTGAGAAATTACCTCTTTGCGCTGTGACTTTTGCTGAAGTATTGAATTCTTCAGATTTACCGGGAGGAGTGGTGAATATTTTAACCGGTTCTCCTGCGGAAATGGCACCAACTTTAGCAAGTCATAAAGACGTAAATGCATTACTCGTTTCTCATTTGGAAGACAATTTCAAAAAAGAACTTTCGATTTTGGCAGTAGACAACTTAAAACGTAAATTCGATTACACGCCTGATTGGAATTTAGAAAAATCACAAGCTCTTCATTACATCTCTGACTTACAAGAGATTAAAACAACTTGGCATCCGATTGAAAATGTAGGTGGGGCAACGAGTTCGTATTGATGTAAGTTTGAATTACTAAATTTGACCATCAATAATTTTAAAAGTCAACGATTTAAATTGGAAAGAAATGCTTGAAAATATAAAAATAGAGGGTTTTAAATCTATTAAAAAGTTAGACCTAAAATTAAGTCCAATTAATATCTTAATTGGTTCTAACGGTGTTGGGAAATCAAACTTTATTTCATTTTTCAAACTTGTAAATAACATATATGAACAAAGACTTGAGCTTTTTTCTTTAAAGAGTGGCATTGATAATTTGCTACATTATGGAAGAAAAAATACATCTTCAATTATTGGAGAATTAAATTTCGGAAGTAATGCATATTCGTTTATATTATCTCCAACTGATGACGGTACTCTTTTCATTGAAAGAGAGGATAGTAAATTACCTGGAGTAACAAAATATGAAGAATCTAATTACGAAGTCAACTTAAAAGAAAGTAGAATTAAAGATAAAAATAGAACTCGTGACAATTATTTGTCTGAGCAACTTGAAAGTTATAAGATTTATCATTTTCATGACACAAGTTTAAGTGCCCCTTTACGTTCAAAAGCAAATACAAATGACAATAGAAGTCTTAAAGAAAACGGGGGGAATATTGCCGCATTTCTGTATTTTTTACAAGAGAAATATCCATTAAACTTTAGAAGAATAGAAAAAACGATTCAATCTGTTGTTCCTTTTTTTGAGAAATTCAATCTTGAACCAGCATTTTTAGACGAGGATAAAATTTTGTTAGAATGGTCAGAAAAAGAACACCCTGAAACCTATTTTAATGCTAATCACTTATCAGACGGTAGTTTACGATTTATTGCACTAGTTACGCTATTGATGCAACCAAATCTACCAAAAGTAATAATCATTGATGAACCCGAATTAGGACTTCACCCAACAGCAATAAATAAGTTGGCAGGTTTAATTAAATCCGCATCCGAAAAAGACTGTCAAATAATTGTTTCTACCCAATCGGTTACACTTCTTAATAATTTTGAAGCAGAAGATATAATTACTGTTGACAAAGAAGAAAATCAATCTGTTTTTAGAAGATTAGATTCTAATTCCCTAAACAATTGGCTAGAAGATTACTCAATTGGCGAACTATGGACTAAAAGTATTATTAAAGGTCAACCCTTATGAAGCGATTAGTAATTGTAGTTGAGGGAGATACTGAAAAAGCATTTATTGATTCAGTTCTTGCTAAATATTTATTCACAAAAGGAATTTTCGATGTTAGCTGCTTCAAAATAAAACACACTAAAGGTGGATTAACTAAATATCAACATTTAAAAACTGATCTCATAAATTGCATTTTTGAAACAAATGTAATTGTATCAACTTTGATTGATTTCTACGCTTTGCCAAAAGATTTTCCTGGTTACCAAGAAGCTTTATCTATAACCAATAAATCAGCAAAACTTTCTTTTATCGAAAAAGCGATTTTGGCAGATATTGAAAAAGAAAAAAACAAACCTTTACCGAATCTAATTCCTTATATTCAATTACATGAATTTGAAGCATTGGTCTTTACTTCTTTGGATTCAATAACTTCCTTGTATGGAATTAATGAAATGAATTTTGAGGAATTGAAAAAAGTTTTTCAAAATTATCCAAACCCTGAGGAAATAAATGAAAGTTCAGAAACTGCTCCTTCAAAAAGACTAAAAAAACTGATAAAAGGATATAATAAAATCAATGATGGAATTATGATAATTGAAGAAACAACCATTCATACAATTCTTGATAAATGTCCGAGATTTAATAATTGGGTAAATTTGTTAATTGAAAAACTAGTTTAGTTCCGATTGAAAATGTAGGTGGGGCAACGAGTTCATACTAAAATCATGTAACTTATTGTTTCTTAACTATTCAATTTTAAGAGATAACTTGCATACCAACGGAATTGAAAACAAAACCTCAGCAATTCTGTTAAATACGTTATGAGTAATAAAGCACTTTTTTGGCATCGTCGTGACTTAAGAATTGAAGACAATGCAGGACTTTACAAAGCATTAAAATCTGGTCTAAAGGTTCAAGCAATCTTTATTTTTGACCAGAATATATTGGAGAAACTTCCAAAAAATGACCAGCGCGTTTTGTTCATTCATCAGGAAATCAAACGTTTAAAAGAAGAATACCAACAATTAGGTTCAGATATCAAGGTGTTTTATGGCAAGCCCTTGGAAATTCTTCCAAGAATTGTAAAAGAGCATGGAATTGAAAAAGTTTTTACCAATCGCGACTATGAACCTTATGCGCTAGAACGTGACGCTTCCATTTTTGAAAGTCTTAAAAGTTTGAATTGTGAGTTCATTGGTGCTAAAGATCATGTGATTTTTGAAAAGAATGAAGTGCTTAAAGACGATGGTTTACCTTACACAATTTTCACACCATATTCACGCAAATGGAAAGCGAAACTCAACGATTTTTACCTTTCCTCCTACCCCACCTTAAAATACAGCGAAAACCTGAAAGAATCTGCTTTACAAGAATTGATTCCTTTGCAAGAAATGGGCTTTGAGTCCGTTCAATTATTTCCTTTTCCTGAACGTTTGCCAGACGAAAAAATTATTACCAATTATTCGCAACAACGCGACATTCCAGCGGTTCGAGGTACTTCAAAATTAAGTGTTCACTTACGGTTTGGGACGATTAGCATTCGTCAGTTGGCACAACAAGCAGTGAACTTAAATGAGTCGTATTTGAATGAATTGATTTGGCGCGATTTCTATCAGATGATTATTTTTCAATTTCCACATTCGGTCAAAAATTCTTTTAAAAAGCAATACGACAAAATCGTTTGGGAAAAAGATGAAACCAATTTTAAAGCTTGGTGTGACGGAAAAACAGGTTATCCGTTAGTGGATGCTGGAATGCGTGAATTGAATCAAACAGGATTCATGCACAATCGTGTGCGAATGGTGGTTGCCAGTTTTTTAACCAAACATTTACTGATAGATTGGCGTTTGGGCGAAACGTATTTTGCTGAAAAATTAATGGATTTTGATTTGGCAAGCAATATCGGTGGATGGCAATGGGCGGCTAGTTCTGGTTGTGATGCTGCGCCTTATTTCCGCGTTTTCAATCCAAGTTTGCAACAAGAAAAATTCGACAAACAACTTACCTATATAAAAAAATGGGTTCCTGAATTTGGGACAAACTCCTATCCTACTCCAATTGTAGAGCACAAATTTGCAAGGGAACGTATTCTCGATAGATTTAAACAAGCATTAAACGAAAATTAAAAATGATACAAATCGGCGATAAATGTCCAGATTTTCAACTTCCGGACGCGAAAGGAAAAATGATTAAAATGGGAGATTTTATTGGAAAGAAAAAGCTAGTAATTTACTTTTACCCAAAAGATGATACACCCGGCTGCACCAAAGAAGCGTGTTCGTTTAGAGATAATTACGAAGACTTTAAAGAGTTTGATTGTGAAGTAATTGGTATTTCTTCAGATAATGAACAAAAACACGCTGCTTTTGCTTCAAGACATCAACTTCCTTTCATTTTATTGGCTGACAAAGACAAAGTGGCAAGAAAATTATTTGGTGTTCCGGGAAATCTTTTTGGTTTGATTCCAGGTCGAGTAACCTATATCATCGGAATTGATGGAATTGTAAAAGGAATTTATAACTCACAAACAAATCCGTTAGGTCATATTGAAAAAGCGCTGGAGTTGGTTAAAGATTCGTAAAAATTATTAAAATCCTTTATTTAGTATACTCATGTTTCATCCCATTTTAATGGTATTCTAAGCCCCCTTTAAAACAAAAAATAACCCCGAGATTAGTTGATTCTAAAATAATTTAGAAATGATTTATGTCACAAAAACAGAATCGAAAACTTTACTCAGATTTTCTGTTTTCTATTCTAAAAACTTTACTCTTTTCACTGTCAAAAGTGATTTCATCTGTGAAATCGCCACTTGATTGAGTTGCAAAATACGTTCTTCGGATGTGAAATTCTGTTGAATGAGCAATGCATTTATACTTTCCAAATTACTTAAAACAACTAATTGTTCTAAGGTGGCTTGGTCGCGAATGTTTCCTTC
>CALPMC020000139.1 GCA_943324565.2 Chitinophaga pinensis
GCTGGTCACACACTTGAATTTAATGGTATAAAACACGTTTTACATACTATTCCTTCAGGAATTTTTCATTCAAATGTGATTAACTTAGTTGGAAATGGAGTTGTAATTGACCCAGTGATTTTCAAAGGAGAATTAGATAAATTAGCACCTTTCAATATAGATTTTGCAAATCGTTTATTTATCTCTAAAAAAGCACATTTAATCCTGCCAACACATCGTTTGTTAGATGCTGCCTCAGAAACAGCTAAAGGAAAAAATAAAATTGGTTCAACTTTAAAAGGTATTGGACCAACTTACATGGATAAAACAGGTAGAAATGGTCTGCGTGTTGGTGATATTTTCTCTCCAAACTTCAAAGAGAAATATACTTCATTGGTAGAGAAACACGTCGGAATGTTAAAGCATTACGAAGGTTTTGAATATGACCTTACAACATTAGAAGGTCCATGGATAGAAGCAATTGAAGAATTGAAAAAATTACCTGCTGTCGAAAGTGAACATTTCCTTGGAAAAGCGTTAGCTGAAGGTAAAAAAATATTAGCTGAGGGAGCTCAAGGAACAATGTTGGATATTGACTTTGGAACATATCCGTTCGTAACTTCATCAAATACAGTTACTGCTGGAACATGCACAGGTCTTGGAATTGCACCAACAAAAATTGGTAATGTTATTGGAATTTTCAAAGCTTATTGTACGCGCGTTGGAAGTGGCCCCTTCCCTACTGAATTATTAGACGAAGTGGGAGAAGAAATCAGAAGAGAAGGAAGAGAGTTTGGTGCAACAACTGGTCGTCCGCGTCGCTGTGGATGGATTGATTTAGTGCAAATGCGTTATGCAATCATGATTAATGGTGTAACTGAATTATCGATGATGAAAGCGGACATTTTGAGTATTTTTGACACTATTAAAGTTTGCACTCATTATTTAGTGGAAGGTGATAAAATTACCGATTTTCCTTTTGACGTAAACGATTTGGATATCACACCTATTTATGAAGAATTACCAGGCTGGAATTGCGATTTAACAGAATTAGATTCTTACGAAAGTGCACCGCAAGCATTGAAAGATTATGTTACCTACTTGGAAAAACAATTAAACGTTCCAATTAACGTTGTATCTGTAGGTCCTGACCGTAAACAAACTCTAGCAAATCCTGCGTGATAAAAAACTCACATATAATAAAATTTGCGCTTTTCATAGGCGCATTTTTTTTACATCCCCATTTATTTGCTCAAAATAATATTTTGGAACTATTACCAGGTTCTGAAAAAGTAATTTACGATGAAAGAACTGGAATCCATCGCTTATTAGGGAACGTAAACTTTACCTATCAAGGAAACACGATGTACTGTGATTCAGCGCATTACCAAGAAAAACAAAAACTAGTTCATGCTTATGGTAACGTTCAAATTCGTAAAAATGAAGTCAATCTTTTTTGTGACTCCTTAAGCTACAAGGGTTCAACGAAATACGCCAAATTGTGGGGACATGTAAAAGTTAGGGATAGAGAATATAAGATTACTACCGATTCAATGGATTACGATGCGAAACAAGGAAAAGGAATCTATCGGAATAAAGGAAAAATTGAATCGATTGTTTCCAACGAACGAATTACAAGTAAAGTTGGCTATTTCTACCCTCAAAAACAGAATTTTTTCTTTAGTGGAAATGTAAATTATCGAAAGGATGATTTAACAATGACCACCGATACTTTGCAATTCGCATATGAAAAACAAACTGCCTATTTTTATGGACCAACTAAAATCGTAAACGACAGTGTGACTATTTTATGTATAAAAGGCTGGTATAATGTTCAAAAAGAGGAAGGTACACTTTATAAAAAAGCAGAAATAATTCAGAAAAACACAATAATGAAAGGCGATACCTTATATTATCATGGGAAAATTCAAGAATACGAAGGTCGAGGTAATGTATTTTACAAAGATTTCGAGCAAAATATGATTTTCGTTGGAGACAAAGCCTACTCGAGTGAAGCAAAAAAAACGACCTACCTGACAGGTCATGCATTAGCTTTAAAAGTGAAGGATAAAGACACCATTTATATCCATGCGGATAGTTTGATTCTAAAGAAAGATAGTTTGAATGCAACGGATAAAATCAATGGTTACGACCATGTTCGCATCTTTCAAAAAAGCATTCAAGCAGCTTGTGATAGTGCTATTTACGAACCAAAAATCGACAAGCTTTTCTTGCGTTCAAAACCGATGGTATGGGCTCAAAACGCTGAGTTAAAAGGAATTTTAATGGAAATTTCACTTAAAGATTCGTTAGTAGAACGCATTGATATTTCAGGAAATGCAAGCGCTTTGATGGAATTAGATTCAGGAAAATACTACAATCAAATTGCTGGTAGAGAAATGATTACATATTTTAAAAACAATGAATTAATTCGTTCGGACGTTAAAGGCAACGCTTGGACAATTTTCTACCCTGAGGATGAAGATAAAACTGACTCATTGGTTACAAAAAAACGAATGGGAATGAATCGCTTATTTGCCTCCGACCTTCGAATTTATTTAGATAGCGGTGAAGTCAGTGGAATCACCTATTTCGATAATCCAGATGGGATTTTCTATCCCATGGATCAAATTAAAAAAGAGGAACAATTCATCAAGGGCTTTCAATGGAATCCGATGTTGAGACCCAAGGACCCGATTAAAATGATGGAAAAGAATTGAAAAGGTAAAGTTGGGATCCAACTTAGAATTCCGTTTAAAGAGATTAAGTGGCAAGTTCAAAGAATTATTAGAAAAAACATATCGTTAGTTGAACATACATGTTCACAGATTTTTTTTTTACCTTGAAGAATTAGCGTTTTTTTTTGATTTAACAGTAACTGAAAGTTCTATTGATCGAGAATAATATAAACTAACAATTAACGATTAATCTAAGCTTTTTTCACAAACTCAGATTTAAGAGCCATTGATCCAAATCCATCAATTTTGCAATCTATGTTGTGATCTCCAAATGCTAATCGAATATTTTTTACTTTTGTTCCTGTTTTGATAACTGGTTTTGGTGCACCTTTAACTGGTAAATCTTTGATCACAACGACCGAATCACCATTAGCTAAGGCAACTCCGTTAACATCGAGCACAATAATATGGTCAAAATCAACTGGTTCTTCTAAAATCCAAATGAATGAACATTCAGGGCAAGTATATTCTTTATCTCCAGTTTCATACCCATAAGGTGATTGACACGAGGGACATTCTTTTAAGTCTTCAGACATTGTTTGGATTTTATTTTTTTTCAAAGATAGAAATTTTATAAGGATGCTAGAGATGTCTTTAAACAAACTACATTTCAACTTTGTGTGATAAATTAAACTTACGGATTTCATAAGTCTATAATTTAAAACTTAACCTCACGAATAACTTCACCTACTTTCCGAAGATAATTCCATGACCAGTGAATGACTGGTACAATTTATTCCATTTTAACTTTACTATTGATGGTCGCATTAAATCCGAAATAGTAATTAACAAATCGCCATTATCTTGGAAAGTCATACCCGTGGGTTCTGAAAACAATTTTAAATCAAGTGTTGTAAAATTAACAACCTCACCAAATTGATTATAAACCACTAAACTTCTATCATCAGAAGAAAGCACGTAAATTTCATTTGTTTTTGGATGTATTGCAATTGCAGAAGGATTAAACGTTAGACCTTCCAAAGTATCACCTTCAAATGTTACCTTATTCTTTGGAAGAGGGAGATTATTATTTAATGCAAATGTTTCTATTGTAGATGAATTAATCTCAAACAAAGGCTTTTCTCTAAGTTGTCGTTTGTTTAGATTGAAAGCATATAAAAAGCAAGATGTTTGACCTTCCTCTATTTCTTGGACTTCACTCAATAAAAATAATCTTTTAGTTGATTGATGAAAACAGATACCAGATGTAATAAAGTTTTCTTTTGTTTCATTTGTCGATAAAAAAGAAGTAGAATCGTAAGGCGGTAACAAAAAGTGAACCTTGCTCTCTGAATCAAGAAGAATAAGAGTAGAATCCATTCGCGAAATATCAACAAATTGAAATTCAGCACCTAAAGACAATTGTCTAGAAATAGAGTTACTATTCAAATCAATCAAAAAAACACTACCATTAATTGGCTCAATACCTACTAGGTGAGTTGAGTCTAGCATTGTAACATCCGAAAAAGATGCAACTCCCATTGGAAAAGAACTTATTGAACTCGGATTTACCATGTCGAAATAGCCATCTTCTTTTTGGAAATTTGTTGCTTTTTGGAAATAATAACGTTCTACCCCAACTTCTTCGAGGGATTTTGCAGCAACAAAAGATAAAGTTGCCAAAACGAAAGAAAAAAAGTATTGCTTTTTCACATTAATTATCGAAACAAATTTAGCAAATAAATCTTTATCAAGAGAATAAGTTTACTTTTGATTATGTCATATTGTACATTTTGTAAAAATTTACCCTACGACAATATTCATAGGGTTTATCACGACGAATATTATGGAGTAGAATTAACTGATGACTTTGAACTTTTTGGTCGTTTAGTTTTAGAAATTAACCAAGCTGGACTATCTTGGGGAACTATTTTAAAAAAGCAAGAATATTTCTTTGATGCCTTCGATAAGTATGATTTTTACAAAATAGCCAAATACGACGAATACAAAATAGAAGCTTTACTAGAAAATAAAGGCATCATTCGAAACAAACTTAAAATAAACGCTGTTATTCACAATGCTGCTAAAGTCATAGAAATTGCAGAGCAAAATGGTTCATTTTTAAATTGGCTAAAAAATCAACGTGAAATAACTTTGGATGATTGGGTTAAAGTATTTAAAAAGAACTTTAAATTTGTTGGCAAAGAAATTGTGAATGAGTTTTTAATGAGTATAAATATTTTGCCCGGAGCTCATGACAAAGATTGCGAAAAGTATAAAACAAAATAGTTACAACATGAAAAAATTTAAAATATTATCCGTATTGCTAATGTTTACAATTTCATTCCAATCAATTTCTCAAATTAGTTTAAACGCAGGAACTGGATTTATTAAAGGGTTTACAGTACCTAAACCATTCTTTGGATTTCAAGGAGGAATCGAATTACCAAGAAGCAATGACGAGACATTTTACGGTAGAATTGGTTATTATTTTCCTCAAACAGAAAAGAACAACCAAGATGAAGTCATAGTATCTTCTACTTATGTAACTGCTGTTGACGTTAATACGCAGCCAAGTGTACTAAATGTAGAATATGTAACTAAAATGAACTATTTTACAATCGAAGGAGGCACAAGACGTTATCTTGGAAATGATTATGATAATGGGTTTTCTTTATATGGTGGAACAAATGCAATGTTGGTTTTTAATACCGTTATAAGAGATTACGAAAAATTAGATGCATCCGGCACGTATCAATGGGAAAAAAATTATCAAACTTCACCCAATGAACAAAATAAAGGAAATGTACTAAGTTTAGCTGTCGGACTTCAAGGTGGATTAAAATATACAATTCCAGCTACAGGCACTTTGTATTTTGACATTAATGGTCAATACGCAATATTTGGGAAAGCGAATAATACAACAGCCTCTAACACAAACTTATACTCTCAATTGTTTTTCTCTTTTAATTTTGGATTTAGAAAAGATTTATACTAATCCCAGTTATCAACCTTAGTTGTTTTATTTTACCAACAAATGCTTTTCAATAAAAGACAGAATTAATTCTTGTTCTTCTTGCGA
>CALPMC020000140.1 GCA_943324565.2 Chitinophaga pinensis
CCTTGGAATTTTTCTCCCGTTTTGGATTTAGGTAGACAACCGCTTTGGTCGCGCTATTTTGAAACATTAGGTGAAGATCCGTATTTAGTTAGTAAGATGGGTGAAGGTTTAGTAAAAGGCTATCAAGGAAAATCGTTGGATGATCCTTATACAGTACTTTCTTGCATGAAACATTTTGTGGGCTATTCTTACCCTAAATCTGGTCGTGACCGCACACCTGCTTGGATTCCTGAGCGACAAATGGAAGAATTGTTTTTGCCACCTTTCAAATCAGCTGTTGAAGCTGGCGCATTGTCGGTAATGATTAATAGTGGTGATGTAAATGGAATTCCTGGACACATCAATCATCATTTGATAACAGAAGTTTTGAAAAATCGCTGGGGATTCAAAGGATTTGCCGTTTCGGATTGGGAAGATTTTAGAATGTTGCATACCGTTCATAAAGTCGCAAAAGACCAAAAAGAAGCCATCATTTTAGCTTTCAATGCTGGAGTTGATATGAGTATGGTTCCTTATTACACAACGTATTCCGAGTATCTAAAATTATTTAAAGAAGCTGTGGAAGAAGGACGTATTTCTAAAAAACGGTTGGACGATGCTGTGGCGCGAATATTATTCGTGAAGCTTAAATTGGGATTGTATAAAAAACAAGTTTATAATCAAGATTTGTATTCTAAATTCGGTTCACAAGAGTTCAAAAATGCAGCAAGAATCGCAGCTCAGGAATCAATTACACTTTTGAAAAACGACAACAACTTATTGCCATTTTCTAAAAGCGAAAGAATTTTATTAATTGGTGAAGCAGCAGACAATTTGATTTTTCAAAATGGAGCTTGGACGCATACGTGGCAAGGTGTTGACACGGCCTATAATACCCAAGGAGCACTTACCATTCGTCAAGCATTTGAGAAACAAATTGGTGCAAAAAATCTTCATTTTGAAAAAGGCTATGATTTGTCATTAGTAGATGGTTGGGAAACGTGTAATTTGTTGGATGTAAATTGGTTAAAAATTGAGGCTGCAATGGCAGATAAAATCGTTGTGTGTTTAGGAGAAATGCCAGCTACAGAAAAACCGGGAGACATTCGTTCTTTGAATTTACCGCAAGCTTACGTTCAGTTAATGCAAGAATTGGCAAGCACTGGAAAACCTATTGTTTTAGTTACGATGTTTGGAAAATCACGCATCGTTCGTGAGATTGAACCGTTTGGGACAGCTATTTTTAATGCGTATTTACCGGGAGATTATGGTTCTGAAGCTTTAGTAGATTTAGTTTATGGCAAAGAAAACCCAAGTGGAAAATTACCTTTTACTTATCCCAAATACGACGGTGTATTTGAACAATATGACTATACAAATGCCGAAGCAAAATCTGGTAAAAACGAATTGAATCAAGCGCATGATCCGCAATGGCCTTTTGGTTTTGGAATGAGTTACACCAGTTTTTCTTACACCAATTTGAAACTTTCAAAAAATGCGATGCAAAGTGAAAATGACTTCATAACAGCTGAAATTACCGTTACAAACACAGGAAAATCGAAAGGAAAAGAAACAGTTCAATGGTATATTACAGATGATTTTGCATCTATTGCTCCAGCAAATAAACGATTAAAAGGCTTTGAAAAAATTGAATTAAATCCAGGAGAATCGAAAACTGTTAGTTTCAAAATTTCTACTTCATCATTAGAATTCGTTGGTCAAGAAAACAAATGGATTTCCGAAAAGGGTAGTTTTACAGTTTCAGTTGGCGGTCAAAAAGCAAGTTTTGAGTTGAAGTAAGGATTAAAAATATAGTTCAGCAATCATCCATTAAGATGATTTTCTAATGTAAATATTCTGAGTAATTCCTTGCTAAGAATCAGCTTATAAGCGATAAAATAAAGCAATAATATGATTATGAACGGAAGGTTTACTTAATAAATCATTTATATTTGTTTTTAATCATTCAACAATGAATTACACAATTCGTCAGCTTCAAAAAAGTGACAACTTTGCTTTGGCAAAAATGATTCGTGAAGTATTTATCGAACATAATGCTCCTCAGCAAGGAACTGTTTTTTCAGATCCAACGACAGATGATTTATTTACCTTGTTTAAAACACAAAAATCAAAGATGTGGGTTGTTGAAGTAGAAAGTGAACCTTTGGCGTGTTGTGGTATTTTTCCAACTGATGCATTACCAAAAGATTGCGTGGAATTAGTTAAATTTTACGCTGCACCTTCAACACGAGGAAAAGGCATTGGCTTAGCTCTACTCGAAAAGTGCATTGAAACAGCAATTGAATTTAGTTATAAGTCAATGTATATCGAAAATCTACCTCATTATGCAAAAGCTGTATCAATGTACAAAAAGGCAGGATTTAAAAAACTCAATCAACCATTAGGAAACTCGGGACATGATGCTTGTGATTTATGGTTTTTGAAGGATATTTAAAAATGTGAAAGGATTTTATAGTTCAAAATCAAATTGAATAAAAATCAATTTGTAAATTTGATAAAAAAAGAAGATGGCTGTTACAGTAATTCAAACCGATTCAAAATCAAATAAATTAATTATAGAATTCGTAAAAAAAATGGGATTAACTGCGAAATCCTTTAATGACGAAGATTATGAAGATTTTTTATTTGGAAAAATTTTGAAATCTGAAAAAACAGGTAAAAATGTATCACGAGAAACGATAATGAAAAAACTTAATTCTAAATGAATGTTTTTTTTGACTCAAGATTTAGCAAATCAATTGATAAGTTAAAAGTCGAATCAGCTAAATTAGAAGTAATAAAATTCATAGAGATTGCTGAGTCTGCGAGTAGTCTTAAAGAGATTTCTAATATTAAAAAATTGAAAGGTTTCAAAACATTTTATAGTATAGTTTTGATAGTTTTAGAATTGGGTTTGAATTAGAAAGTCAAAACACAATACGTTTGATAAAAGTAATGCATCGAAAGGATATTTATAAAAAGTTTCCTTAGCTCATTAAAGTAATTTTTGTTTGATATTTCGTTTAATCTCTAACTAACCCCAACAAGATTCCTTAATTTTACCGAATGAAAATCAACTTTTCAAAATATCAAGGAACAGGCAACGATTTTGTAATGCTTGATAATCTTTCCGGAAACTACGATCATCTTACAATTTCTCAAGTTCAACAACTTTGTGACCGTCGTTTTGGCGTAGGTGCTGATGGTTTAATTAAAATCAATAATTCATCAATTGGCGCTTTCGAAATGGATTATTACAATGCTGATGGATCTAAAAGTTTTTGTGGAAATGGCGCTAGATGTGCTGTTGATTTTGCTGCTACTCTTGGAATCGCTGTTGAAAATGTACAATTTAATGCGATTGATGGTTTACATAGTGCCGCTGCGAATTCTTTCCAAGTGCGCTTGAAAATGAACGATGTTTTGGAGGTGAAAAAAGACGACCAAGCCTTTGTATTATATACAGGTTCTCCTCATTATGTATTGTACAATGATGATTTGTCAATTAAAAATATTACTGAAATTGGTAGAGAAATTCGTTATTCTTCAACATACAATCAAGAAGGAATTAATGTGAATTTGGTTCAGCGACTTAGTGAAAATGAAATTGCTATTGCAACCTATGAACGTGGGGTAGAGGATGAAACCTTGTCTTGTGGAACTGGTGCAACAGCTTGTGCATTGGTGCACGATTTTCTTTCTGATTCACCTTTAAATCAAGTTAAAGTTAAGGTTAAAGGTGGCGAATTGATGGTAGAATTTGAACGTGTTTCAAGCGGTAATTACCAAAATATTTATCTTTCTGGTCCTGCTACTTTCGTTTTTAGTGGAGAAATTGATGTTTGATTTCATTTTTGATAACATTCAATTTCGAGAAAAAATGGATCATCTTCATGGTGTTCATCTATGGATTTTGCATGCCGATAAAATTCCACCTCATATTGGGATTTCAGTTGATGAACACTATTTTAGTCTCAAGGCCAAAGGGAAAGATGAATCAGTTGCAATTCAAAGTATGTTGCAAGTCATTGATAAAAAGAAAATTAGCACCGTTTTAATTCAACTAAAATCTAACTTAACGTTTGATCAAGTGAGAATTGAATATTCAAAATTTGAGCGCGCTTTTGGTTTAGAAACAAGCTGTTTGGTTCCAATTAAAAATTGCTTAAATGCACCAAAAAACATTCAAAAATTAAGTGAATTGCTACATTTTTTACAAGATGAAAATCAGTTACTTTCAGTTTTTGGATTACATTTGATTAATGAATACAAAGGAATTAAATCGTACACAATCGATGAAATTCAGCAACGCATTGAAAAACTAAACGATGTTGAAGGGAAAAACAATTTATCTTAGGTCAGTCGAAGAAGACGATGCTACCACGCTTTTTATGTGGGAAAATAATCCCGACAATTGGAAAGTGTCTAACACAGAAGTTCCTTTTTCCATGACTGCAATTCATCAATTGATTGAACAACAATCGAATATCAGAAATTCAGGGCAATTGCGATTTATCATTTGCGAAAACGATTCTGATTTTTCCGTTGGAACAGTCGATTTATATGACGTGAATTTCAAACATGGTTTTGCTTCAGTCGGTATTTTAATAGCTGAGGAAAAAGCGCGAAGAAAAGGCAGAGCGAAGGAAAGTTTGGGATTATTGATCGAATATGCTCGAGATATCTTAGAATTAACAAACCTGCAATGCAGTATTCATGGTGATAACGAACCGAGTATTCAACTCTTTGAATCATTGGGTTTTTTAAGAATTGGTTTGCGCAAAAATTGGTTTATTTACAAAGGAAAAAGAATTGACGAAATCAGCTATCAACTATGTCTAAAAGAACAATAATCATTATTGGCATCATCGCCACACTTGTTGGAATTGCAGTTGCAACACCAAAAATTATGCTTTTCCTCGCGGGAAATAAAACGACAGATAACGGTGAAAAGCAAACGTTTTTTATCACTAAAACTATTTCAATTCAGAAGTTAGCAGAAGAACTTAAAGAGAAAGGAATCATTAAAGATATGAAAGGTTTAATTGCTGTTGGTGACTTTAAAGGATTGAATAGTAATAATATAGCCTTAGGGAAATATGTAATTGAACCTGGTGTTTCCTATAAGAACTTATTGAATGGTTTCACCTTAAATTCTAACGGAAATGGAAACGCTGAGGTTGAAGTTCAAGTGACTTTCAATAATTGCCGAGATATTTACCAAATGGCAGGAATGGTTGAAAAGAGTATAATGGTTGACAGCGCCAAATTGGTTAACTATTTAACAGATGCAGAAACTTTAAATAAGTTTGGTTTTACACTAGAGCAATTGCCTGCGCTTTTTATGCCCAATTCTTATTCCATGTTTTATGATACCGATGAAAAACAATTTGTGGAACGAATGGCACAAGAATTTCGAAATTTCTGGACTCCCGATCGAAAAAATAAATTGTCAAAAATGGGTTTCACTTCACCGAGTCAACTCGCAACTTTAGCTAGTATTGTTTACAGCGAGCAGTCGATTCATTCATCAGAATGGTCAACAATTGCAGGACTTTACTTGAATCGACTAAAAAAAGGAATGTTGTTGCAATCCGATCCAACGTTCAAATTTTGTTGGGAAGAGAAGTTAAATGGAGTTGAGCGTTTATTACGTGAACATCGCTCCGTTGATTGTGCTTACAACACTTACAAAGTGAAA
>CALPMC020000141.1 GCA_943324565.2 Chitinophaga pinensis
CAAGGGAAATCTCGCCTTCGATATTTTGTTTTGCATTCGCTAACAAATATTCAGATGGTGTTAAACCGTCAACTTGCTGAAGACCAATTGCTGTTTTCCAAGCTTTAGCTTTTTCTGATTTATTCGGTTCTCCTTGTACTAAATATTCATCAAAATTATCCATTTATTCTTTTTTGGATGTTCAGCATTATTGCTTTTTAAAAGTCAATTTCCATTCCATCTAAACCTTCTTCAACTCAATTTTCGTATCACCTTCAGATTCAATATCGGTTACAAATGCACTTGCATTTACAGTTGTAAAATGAATGTCATTTGCCAACACTTCAGCGCAAATTGAACTATTGTAGATTTTTTATTATACTTTTTATATCTTGAGGACGTAAAAAATACTTTGCTTTACTATCAGACTGAAATGAGCTAATAGAAGCTATAGAAGCGCTATGATCTCTAGTAATAACTTTTCCGTCCTTAGTAGAACAGACGTATTTAGTATTTGCACTAATATTTTCTCCAGTTACAACAATATAAGCGAAACCCTCTACCTTATGTTGAATTAAAGAATCGATAGTTTCAATGGGAACGAATTTACTCTCAAACGGAATTATCGATTGAATTTTATTTTTTTGAATTGTATCTTCAATGTCTGTATCACAAATCAAAAGAGTTTTATTGTTAATTTCACTAGCATATTTTTTTTCTAAACCAATATATGCCTTATTCCAACTTCCAACTTCTTCAATTTCTTTCATTATAAATATTCCTCGACGAACTGCTTCAACAAACATTTCTTTTGTAAAATCTGGGTCTGTTGGCAATGCGATAAAATATGTTTCCCCCTTTTCAGTACTAATTAGTAATTTTGAAATACGACCAACACCTGATGTAACTCGTTTATCATCGCCCTCATAATCAATTGTAGCACCTCCGCTTCCTAAGCTATATGTTTTTAGTTGTACCCGAACATATTTTTTTTCTGTGCTAAACAACAATCGAGTAGCAAGCCCTGTTTGCATTTGAATAACTGAATCAGAATATGTCCATTCTTGCTTAAATGCATAAAGAATGTTATCATAAATTTCTTGATTTGAAATTTGACTTGACACAATCATTATTCTACCTTTCAAATCAGCAATTTCCTTAGCAGAAGTATTTCTTGATTGAGAAAAAATGAAATTGGAACAAATACCAAAAAGTAGAAATAAATAAAATTTCAAAATAAATTAGTTATAAAAAAGAGAAATATACACCAACCCCACCAAATGGTTGAATAAAAAAGAGTTTACTTAAAGGGGTTTCAACTCCTAAAAAATAAGACAACCCAAATTTACTATTACCAGATTGTCCCTCTAAACCAATTCTAAATCCTGTTTTTGCTTTTGATGGAATAATTGAGTAATCATAATCTAACTCGTCAGTTATAATATTTTTTATTGCATGATAATTTATCATTTCGGCATAAACATTTGTTCTTCCAAATTTAGAATGTTCTCGAGGTTTACTTCCAGAAAGTGTTTTATATTTTATGAATTTAGTTTTAGAATAAGAAACTCCTAATGATAATTCGTTTGCTTTTGCATTAACTCTAAAAAGACCATCCGTTTGGTAATTTCCTGATAAATAGCCCAATCTTGCACCAAATTGTTTCTTAATTTGGACAGGCTGTTTTGTAACAAATTTAGTTGTAGTGTTACCATTTGAAATTGCTTTAAGAGTTATGGGAAAACTTTTCTCTTTTTCTGAACTCTTAAAATACCAAGTGTTTTCAATACTAAATTTACCAAATTGTTTTTCAACAAAACCTAAGTGTACTTTTGAAATGAAAACCTCAGGCAATGTATATGAAACACTCGGACCCAAGGTTAAAGTTGAACGTGTATTAATTTCTAAAAAAACATTTAACTTTTCCATGTCTTTTATTTCATTTGAAAACACCTGATAATCTACCTCTGTTCCATCTGGAAAAACAGCCGTCTGAATGTCATTTTGTGCAAAAGAAACACAACTTATAAATGTTGATATTCCAAAAAATAATTTTCTCATCTTACTTAATTTTTTTAACTATTCTATAAATTATACCTGCCCTAATAGACGCTTGTTGAAGTACACCGCTACAATAACCAGGGTACACTGCAACTTCAAAATTAATTCCAAAAGCAGAAGATTTACTTGATTTAACTAATCCAGCCTTTATTCCAACAGGTAAAAACTTATAACTACTTTCGAGTTCTGTTTGTCCATTTGTAGAGATCTGTTCTACAGAGTTTATTTCATCTGTATAAGTTTCATCTTTAATGTATTGAAATATTGCAGGAAATTTTGGCTTAAAACCTATTAAAATACCTCCATAAATTTCTGTTAAATTATCAGAACTAACTTCTCCATAATCTTTCGTCAAATACCTTGTATCAATAATTGATGTTCTTTTTAATCCTAAGTAAATTGAACTGTTTTGAAAAAAACTAGTAACTGTATTTTCCCCATAATAAACAGAAGTTGAATTAGTTTGAGAATCATAAAAAGAGGCAGTAAATGAAGGTGCACTTTCATTGAACATACCAATTGATTTAAAGCCTAACTGTGCGGAATATGTTACAGATTCTGTAGCAGGTAACATCGAATAGAAAATTACATTACCTTCAGCTTTAAGAGGTGTATAACATTCTTTTATTTCTTTTTTTGTTTGAAACAAATTATATCCTATTGTACCTCCATATTCTAAACTATTTTTTTTATCATAATCTTCTATTCCAAAAGTATATCCAGCACCTTTGTATGTATAAGTGAAATAATTATAAGCAAAATCAGTTTCTAATGATACTTTGTTTGCAATATTATAAAATCCTATACCAGCTCCAACTCCAAAGTTTACATAATTCCCATAATTCATTAAACGTAAGAAATTAAAATCTGCAGTAAAATATGGTTCAGAAGAAAAATCCCCAATTAATTCAGATTCAAAACCTTTTTTTTGAGAGCCATTTTTTGTAGGAGGATTGTTTCTTTGAGCCATTAACCCAAAATTTAGTAAAAGGAAGAGAATAACAAAGCGCATAAAAATTAACTTTTTTTTGCAAAATTAGCATTAAATAGAGATAAAATACTAGGTAGAATTACTTGTTTTAAGTTGTTCTATTTAATTGTATATCTAATTAATGATTTGCAAAAGTATCATATCATTTTATACATAAAAACCTAGACCTTCTTCAACTCAATCTTCGTATCACCCACTTCTTCAATATCCGTCAATAAAGCCTCAGCTGAAACAGTCGTAAATTCAATGTCATTTGCCAACACTTCAGCGCAAATATATTCCTTATTTGCAAGGGTAGCTACTTGTATAAAATCGCTTGTTTCGATGCTTAACACAATTCTATCTGTAACGTCCAAACCACTGTCTTTTCGCAAGTTTTGAACTCTATTTACGATTTCACGTGCAATTCCTTCTGATTTTAAGTTTTCAGAAATGGTAATATCCAAGGCAACAGTCAATCCACTTTCGCTTGCAACCAACCAGCCTGGAATATCTTGCGCATTGATTTCAAAGTCGGCTAAATCCAAGTTGATTTCCGTTTCTTCAACGCTTCCTGACCAACCATTATTTTGTTCAATTGTGGCGATATCGTCTTGTGAAAATCCAGCAACAATTCCAGCGATTGCTTTCATCTGTTTACCATATTTCGGACCGATAGTTTTGAAATTAGGCTTGATACTTTTCACTAAAATTCCAGCACCATCACCCAACAATTCCAATTCTTTTACATTCACTTCGGAAAGAATCAAGTCTTGTATGTGCTTCAAATTTTCAGCCACTTCTTTGTTCAAAACAGGAATCATGATTTTTTGCAATGGCTGACGTACACGTATGTTGTGTTTTTTACGTAATCCTAGTACCAAGGAACAAGCTTGTTGCGCTAATTCCATTTGTGCTTCTAATTTCTTGTCAATCCAACTTTCGTTTACGGCTGGGAAATTCGCCAAATGCACAGATTCAGCTGTGTTTTTACCAGAAACTTTATTCAAGTCTAAAAACAGTTGATCCATATAGAAAGGTGCAATCGGTGCAGCTAACAAGGAAACAGTTTCCAAGCAAGTATAAAGCGTTTGGTAAGCACATAATTTATCTTTCGGGTCGTCGCTTTTCCAGTAACGTCTACGACATAAACGCACGTACCAATTCGACAATTGATCACTTACGAAATCTTGAATCGCACGTCCAGCTTTTGTAGGTTCGTAATCGGAGTAAGCAGCATCTACTTCTTGAATCAATGAATTCAATTTTGATAATACCCAGCGATCGATTTCTGGTCGCTCGTTCAAAGGAACTTCTGCTTCTAAAAAATCAAATTCGTCGATGTTCGCATACAAAGAGAAAAACGAATAGGTATTGTAAAGCGTTCCAAAGAATTTACGTTGAATTTCTGCGATTCCTTCCAAGTCAAATTTCAAGTTGTCCCATGGTTGCGCATTCGTAATCATATACCAACGCGTCGCATCTGGACCATATTTCTCTAAAGTTGAGAAAGGATCGATTGCATTTCCTAAACGTTTCGACATTTTCTGTCCGTTTTTGTCTAAAACCAATCCGTTTGAAACCACGTTTTTATAAGCAACTGAATCAAAAACCATTGTAGCAATTGCGTGTAACGTATAGAACCAACCACGTGTTTGATCCACACCTTCCGCAATGAAATCAGCAGGATATCCTGTTCTGTTTTCAACCAATTCTTTGTTTTCAAAAGGATAATGCCACTGTGCATAAGGCATTGCACCTGAGTCAAACCAAACATCGATGAGGTCTGCTTCGCGTTTCATCGGTTTTCCAGACGGCGAAACCAACACGATTTGATCCACTAAATGTTTGTGTAAGTCAATTTGCGCATAATTGTCCGCCGACATATTTCCAATTTCGTAATTTGCCAATGGATTTTCAGTCATTAAACCAGCTGCAACCGCTTTGTCTGCTTCATTTTTTAAATCTTCAACAGAGCGAATGCACAAACGTTCGTCACCTTCTTCTGTTGACCAAATTGGAATTGGAATTCCCCAATAGCGCGAGCGAGAAAGGTTCCAATCGTTGGCATTTTCCAACCATTTTCCGAAACGTCCCGAACCTGTTGATTCTGGTTTCCAATTGATGGTATTGTTCAATTCTACCATGCGGTCTTTTTTGTCGGTAACGCGTATGAACCAAGAGTCCAACGGATAGTACAAAACGGGTTTGTCTGTTCGCCAGCAATGTGGGTAACTGTGCTCGTATTTTTCGACTTTAAAAGCCTTGTTTTCTTCTTTTAATTTAATGGCGATTTGAACATCAACCGATTTTTCAGGCGCAGTTCCTTCGTCGTAATATTC
>CALPMC020000142.1 GCA_943324565.2 Chitinophaga pinensis
AGGAAATAGCGTTTCTTAATTTGTATTTGACTATTGAAAATCAGCGCTTTCAAGACAGTATAAAAGTGGAAAAAGTAATAAACTGCGACGACGAACTAAAAATTCCACCTTTACTTATTCAGCCATTGATTGAAAACGCAATAATTTACGGTTCTAGAAACGAAAAGGGAGACATGCATATTTTCTTTTCGATAACTCAAGAAGAGGAAACACTTCGAATTGAAGTAAAAAATGAAATGAATCTTAACGTTACAAAGAATCACACATTTCAATCCAAATCAACTGAAATCATTCAAAAAAGATTAGCTCTTTACGACACGAATGCAGTACTGAAAACAACGATTGATGGTTCATTTTTCATCGCAACGATACTACTTCCCATTAACGAATAATAAGGGATTGAAACGTTAAATCACTCAAATCACCGAAAGGTAAATTGTAAAAATTAACAGATTTGAAGTTTTTAGATTTGAAGAAATTTAAGTCTAAAACATATGAAAAAATTAATTCTTTTTGGAATTGTATTTTGGATTTATTCAACTTCAAATGCTCAAATAATCACACGTTCTTCTATTGGTTCTTTTGGCTCATCTGCAAACAACGACGGAATTATAATCCAACAATCTGTTGGTCAACCTGCATTAGTGAATCATGTAAATATTGAGGGAACAGGCTTGCGTCAAGGATTTCAGCAACCGATTTCTTTCATTGAAGAACAAAATGAATTGAACGTTTTGCTTTATCCAAATCCAAATCAAGGTGAATTTTCTTTTATTGTGGATGAAGCCACAGAAATAATATTGCAGTATCAACTTTTTGACCAACAAGGAAAATTAATTTTTCAAGGTAAAACCGATTCAAATTTGTTGACTCCAATCACGATTCAGCAACCAACTCCAGGAATGTATCATCTGAAAGTTTCTGATGGAACAAAAAATTCTTCATTTAAAGTCAATGTAATTCAATAAACCATGCGAACTCTTTATTGCTTGCTTCTTGCGAGTTTACCTATTTTTTCATTTGCTCAGCATAAAGTTAAAGCAGATGAAATCAATTTCTTAGTTGGAAAAAACACCACCAAATTTCTTTATGAGTTCGGTAGTGAAACCAAGCCAACACAATGGGTAAATGGAAATAGTTATTCCTTGAATGTCAATTTGGAACTAGCTCCAAAACATTATTTACGTCCTGAAGTAAATTATTACCAAGCTGGAGCAAAATCAAGCTTTGACAATTTGGCTTTAGGTTGGAAATTGAATTATTTGGGATTTGGTTGTGGTTATGCATACAAATTACTTTCTCTAAAAACCATTTCATTGTATACAGGAGCTTCTTTTGGTTTGGATTTTATGACTAAAGGAGATCAAACTATTGGAAATGAGCGCTACAGCATTACCGACAATGAAGCACTGAAGCGCGTGAATATTGGTAGCAATGTATTTGCTAATGCAAAATTTAAAGTAACTGAAACCTTGTATTTACAGTTCGAATATCGCTTTGGTGTGGGTTTGAATCAAATTGAAAAAGATTCAGGTGAAAAAACAAGAAATATCACCAACTCAGCCTTTATCGGTCTGTCATTCAAACTTTAACCCTATCAAAATTATCTCATTATGAAAAATATTTTTCTCGTATTATTTATTGCTTTTATCACGAACTTAGGATTTGCACAAGCACCTCCAAAAGGCATCAATTACCAGGCAGTTGTTTACAATGATAACGGTGAAAACGAACCAGGATTAAATGTTCCAGGTCAAGTTTTAAGAAACAAAAACATTCGTGTTCGCTATACAATTGTTCAAAACGCAACAAATGGAACTGAAGTTTATAAAGAAGCACATACTACCACAACGGACGCTTTTGGAATGTTTTCTCTTGTTATAGGACAAGGCATTCAAGAAGGTTCAAATACTTTTGCGAGTATCAATTGGGGAGCAGGAAAATACTTTTTGAAAGTTGAAATCGATAAAAGAGGTGGAACGAATTATGTATTGATGTCAAACCAACAATTGTTGAGTGTACCTTATGCACTTTACAGTGATAAGTCTACTTATTCAACTTCTGCTGGAAATGGAATTTCATCTGTTTCAGACAATGGAAATGGAACTTTAACTTTTACCTATTTAGATGGCTCAACTTATACTACTCCTGTATTAACTGGATTACAAGGTCAACAAGGAATCCAAGGTCCAATAGGACAAAATGGAGCAAATGGACAAAATGGTTTAAGTGCTTATGAAATTTGGTTAGCTGAAGGAAATTCAGGAACAGAAAGTGATTTTATAAATGCAATAATTGGACAGCAAGGGGTTCAAGGAATACAAGGCGAAACGGGTGCTGGATTAAATATATTAAATACATTCAGTACAATAACCGAACTACCTGTGTCAGGTAATCCAGGTGATGCATACTTAGTTAATGGAGATTTATTTGTTTGGAGTCAAAATACGAATACCTGGAATAATGCTGGAAATGTTCAAGGTCCGATAGGTTTATCAGGTCAAAATGGATTAAGTGCCTTTGAGGTGTGGCTTTCTCAAGGAAACACAGGAACAGTTCAAGATTATTTATCGGCAATTACAGGGCCACAGGGTCTGCAAGGAATTCAAGGTTTACAAGGTCCAGTAGGACAAAATGGTTTAAGTGCTTTTGAGGTTTGGTTATCCCAAGGAAATACTGGAACAGTTCAAGATTATTTATTGGCAATTACAGGTGCACAAGGAATTCAAGGTTTACAAGGTTCCGCTGGGCAAAATGGAACAAACGGAGTTAACGGACAAAATGGTTTAAGTTCGTATGAAGTTTGGTTATCTCAAGGAAACACTGGAACAGTTCAAGATTATTTAGCCGCAATTACAGGCCCACAAGGTGCGCAAGGAATTCAAGGCTTACAAGGACCTGTAGGACAAAATGGAACTAATGGATCAAACGGACAAAATGGTTTAAGTGCTTATGAGGTATGGTTATCGCAAGGAAACACAGGAACCGTTCAAGATTATTTATCTGCTATTACTGGCCTACAAGGATCGCAAGGAATCCAAGGTTTACAAGGCTCTAATGGTCAAAATGGAGTGAATGGACTCAATGGCAATGACGGAAAAAACACCTTGGTAAAAACCACAACAGAAGCTGCAGGTGTAAACTGTACAACAGGAGGCGTGAAAATCGAATATGGTATAGATGCTAATAATAACGGATCGCTTGATGCGAGCGAAATCAATTTATCTTTGACAAAATTTATTTGTAATGGTGCTGTTGGTGCATCAGGAGCACAAGGTCCTCAAGGTATTGGTGGATTTGCTCATCACATTGGAGAAGAATTTGGTGGAGGAGTTGTTTTTCACCTTTGGAAGGATGAAAACGGAATTGAACATGGATTAATTGTTTCAACAGAAAATCAAAGTTCTGGATTTGTTTGGAGCAATATGAATACAAAACTTGTAGGAATTAACGCTCAAAGTTCTTGGAATGGATTAAACAATAGTTTAGCAATAATCTCTCAAAACGGACATACATCAAGTGCGGCTAAAATTTGTTTAGATTTGGTATTAAATGGTTACTCTGATTGGTATTTGCCAGCAATTGATGAATTAAGTTTATTATGGAATAACAGATTTAATGTTAATAAAACCCTTTCAATTCTTCAAACTGCAACCATTTTACCAATGGCAAACTCCTTTTATTGGAGTAGTACCGAAACAACATTTTCAGATGTAGCTTGGTACTTTGCTTTTGATTCTGGTAGTGCTCATGCCGATTTGGGTTATTTTAAAAATACTAATCATCAAGTAAGAGCTATACGTTCATTTTAAGAATAAAAAAATAAACAATTATATGTTAAATTACACCAAAACAGAAAGAAGAGAAGGTAACTTAATATCTTGGCGACTTGTACATGCTGATAAAAAAGATGAATTGATCGGTGAAATTGAGTTTTTACTAATTTCTGATGAAATATGGCTTAACAACATTGGGATTGAAGAGGAATATAGAAGGCTTAAAATTGCTACATCCGAAATTAAATTAGCAGTTAAAAAGTTCACAAAGCTAATGATTTCAAAAAGTGAGAAAGGAGAACATAAAAGGAATAATATTATTGGTGATAGAAGATATATTGACTCAGAAGAAGGATTGTTGTTTATTAATTCCATGATTGAGCAAGGGATTTTAAAAAAAGAATGGATTAAAGATGCATTTTAATGAATTGTAAGTTGATAAATTAACTTTGAAAATAAATAATTTTTCATCTCAAAAACTCTTCTTTCTAAAACGATTAATAACGCAACGTAACGTTAAATCACTCAAATCACCGAAAGGTAAATTGTAAAAATTAACAGATATTATGTTTTTAGATTTGAAGAAATTTAAGTCTAAAAATATGCTGAAAATGATACTTCTTGGGCTGTCATTTATGTTTATTACAGTTGCTAATTCACAAAATTCTTATTTGTTAAAAATAAGTGAAAAGAATAAAACGTCAAAAGATATTCTTAATATGATTTTTAGTGGAAACTATTCAGAAAGTAATAACACTATTTCTTGGAGACCAAATCCTAAAGAGTTTTTTCCCGTTGACTCATTTGGAATAACAAATACAAAAATTGATACTGTATTTAATTATGAATTTCAAGAAACAAAATATTCACTATATGTCTTCAATTCATTAATTGTCGATGAAAATGGTTACCGTCAAGAATCAAATGCAGATACACCAACTATGAGTTTGGCTCTTTTTGAAAAATTGAGAGACAGTTTGAAACTGATCTCTTTCAACCGGTTTGTTTGTCAAAATGGACACATGGGTATGTTTCCAAAGTTGAAGATTGTTCAGTTAGGAGATAATTTTATGTCTATTTCAGTTGAAGAAGAAGATTATAAAGAAACTGATTTATTTATAACTTATTATTCCTTACAACAATGGGAACTCGGAAAAGAAATTTTTTCAATTCCAACTTGGAAAATAATTAGTTACTCTGAAACTCCAATTATTCAAACTGCAAAAATTAAGGTTCAAAAACCAAAAACTTCATCAAGTGAATATTTTGAAATTGTGGTTTCGAATAAATTAATGAAACAAACTGAACCTAATGAAACCCTTATTAAAAAATGGGAGAGTTTTCACATCTTTAATGGGAAACGTTGGGAAAAAAAATAATGGAGTCCAGCAACCAATTAAACGGCGCGAATCTGAAAA
This sequence comes from Chitinophaga pinensis, assembly GCA_943324565.2. Classification (GTDB taxonomy): domain Bacteria; phylum Bacteroidota; class Bacteroidia; order Flavobacteriales_D; family Crocinitomicaceae; genus UBA952. The sequence continues at coordinate 5,195 of CALPMC020000142.1, forward strand.
GCGATACGAGTAAGAATTTAA
>CALPMC020000143.1 GCA_943324565.2 Chitinophaga pinensis
AAACCTTGCTGAGTTCATCGAACAATATGCTGAAAAAGGGAAAAAAGTTGCTATTCATGGTCGATTAGTAAACAGAACCTACCTCAATCAGGATGGACAAAAACGCAATTTGACAGAAGTGGAAGTTAGACAAATTATTGGACTATAACCAACCAAACAACAAACGAAAAACGGCTGCTTCAAGTTGAGGTAGCCGTTTTTTAATTCTGTTAAAAATCAATTATTCAATTTTCCTTGAACAATCCAGCACTGAACTTTTTGAATCACCGTATCGGGTAAAGCGACTCCACCTTGAGGCATGAACTGAAAACCAGATCCTTTCATTGAACCAACAATCGCTGCTGCGTTGGAGGAAATGTTTGTGTGATTTGTCAATGTGTAACCTGTTGTGTTTCCAACGCCATGACAACCAGTACAATTTTGTTCAATAATTGGCCAAACATCGGTTGAAAACGATATAGAATCTGTACAATTTGGATCGACAATCGTTCCTGCTACTTTATCTTTTGTGCAACTAAAAAGGAGCATACAAATTGAAAGGCTTGCTAATAATTTCATTTTAAAGGTTTTTTAATAAACGTTGGTGCTAATACCAACCAAATAATTGTAAAAATAAAGTAAATTGGAATTGCGAAACCTGGATACATTTCAGCCATTTCGAAATCACCATTCATAAGAATAGGATGCATTATGCTTATTATAGTTAAAAACCCAAGTTTTATATTAAAAAATAATTCTCCAAATTTCGGAAAGATTAAATCAAAAAGAAACCTTAACCCTGTTGCAATCAACGCGATTGAAAAGTAGGCTGCTACAATTTTCCAAATTGGTAAAACAATCGAAAAATCAAATAGGTACTTGTAATAATTAAAAGCGTAAAACCCTGAAATTAAGGAAGAAATGACTGCTACTACTAAAGCTAAAACAAAGTACTTTTTGAACATTAATTTTTAATTGCTGGAACAGAAAAATTAATCTTCATAACATCGGCAACAACATCACTTTTTTTACCAACCTTGTAATCCATTCTGTTAACACTAAAATTACCTTTAAAAGTAAGTTTACTTCCTGATCCAGAAACCGTTGTTGGAATTGTAACAGTTTTTGTAACACCTTTCATTGTTAATTCTCCAGTAATATTGTACTCTGAGCCCTTTTTCTCAACTTTTGTTGACTTAAACTTGATTTGAGGATACTTTTTTGCATTAAACCATTCTTCAGTTTGAGCCTTTTTATTTTGCATTCCATTTCCTGAACTTATAGAACTAACCTCAATCTTCAAATTGAATTTACAAGCATCCAAATTGTTTTCATCGAAATCAATTTCTCCACCCATTTCTTTGAATGAACCAGAAGGGTCTTTGCTTTTGAAGTCGATTGAATGACCATCGCCAACAACAAAATGATCTGTTGGTATTAATGCTACAGAGGTTGAAATACCTAAAAAAGCAATATAAAGTAAAATAATTGATGTTGTTTTCATTGTGTGTTTTTTTTAAATTATTCAATTGTGAATTTTCTTCCTACGCAAAAACCAAACCTAAATTGACCTTTTAACCAATTTTCTGCTGTGTATGGTATAAACTGTGTTTCACCCAATCCCGTTGAGTTCGTAAAATTGACAGTAAAATTATGTCCGAAAGTGAACCATTCTAAGGCAACACCTAAACTATTTCGATATCCAGTTTGTCTAAAATCCTTGTTATTGAACGTATGATAATATTCTGTCAATAAAGCAAATCGTTTAGTTAGACGTAATCGAAACGCGCCACCCAAAGCAAATAAACCATTCTGATCATCTGCAGCTACATAATTTCTGTATACGTAAGTAGGCATAAGAGCAATCGAAAAACGATCTCCAAAATGTTTCGCAGCATTAACTTGAGTGAAATAGGCAAAACGATGTGCATTTTTAGGAAAGTAACTTACTTGTGATTCATCAGTTAATGCTTTCATATAAGTAAATGTCGAACCGGCAACAACAGTTAAAGACAAAGGCATTTCACCTTTTTTCTGTTCAAGAATTTTATATTTCACGAATCCATCCAACAAAGAACTGTATGGAGAAATAGAATTCGGAGAATTTTTTGCACCCTTTGATCGACCAAATCCAATCATCAAGTCATCCGATATCCCATATTCCAAGGCAATTCGCATATCTGATAAATTATCGAACCCGAACATATTTTGATATCCACCATTTGTTCCAGCAATGTCACCAAAACGATGCTCAATTCGCATATCAAAAGTACCTTTGGTCAGTGTTCCAACTGAATGACCATTAATTATACGTGTCCCTGAAAATGTAATTGGTTCCTCTTCGTATTCTTCTTCAACTTCCAATGAATCTTGGGACATAGAAGAAAAGCAAATCAAAATACTTCCAATAATAAATGAGTATTTTTTAAATTTATTCATCTTTTTTTTACAAAGTTATCAATTCATATAATTCTCATTAAATTAAAAATTACATAATTCTGTTTGAAAGCTTATTTATAATAATTTTGAATAACTGATAACGTTTGATTTGAATAATTTAGATTTATATTTCTTGGATTTTGGACTAAGTTGGACACAAAGTAAACTTATCGGTTATTGTATTTTTATAAGTCTTGGGATAATTTTTTTAATCGTTTTTAAAAAATGGAAAATTAAAAAAAACTACCTCAACTTATTAAAATCTATCCTAATTGCTGGATTACCAATTTCTATCTATTTCGCTTTTTATCCTATTTATGAAGGTGATATTTTTAGCTCTGGAGTAAAAATAAAGTCATCAATTGAGCTAAGTAATGAAAAAACATTGTCCATTGTTGTTCTTCCTGATTGTCCATTTTGTTTAGAAACGATTCCTTTAGTTAAGAAATTAAAAGAACGAAATCCGAAAATAAACATTGAATACATTATTGCATCTCGTCCAAATGAAATCCCTCATGGTATTGCTGATAAAATTCCAAAAAATTGCACGTTTCGCCTTGTATCGGATCTTCAAAAACTTGGACAAATCACACATGGAGCTTTTCCGACGTACCTAATAAGTAAAAATAAAACTTTAGTCCGACTTTGGCGAAGTGAGCATTTCGGCACAAAAGCAATGGATGAAATTGAAGCTTTTTTCAAATAAATTTTAGGGTGATTTTACTTCAAAGCAATCGTTTGCTTAACATCTTTGTTTAAGTCGAAACTTGACTCTTGAAAACTTGGCGCACTGAACGTTCTTCGAGCATTATTGGAAAATCCATAATATTCAGTTGGAACGCCTAGCATATTTTTATCCAATTTGCTGTTTTTGTTTTCATCGTGATAAATAGCAAACGCATAATCTCCCTGGGGTAAATCTTTGAAGGTATAAGTCATCGTTTTGCCTGTAACTGGAACAACTTTTCCAATATATTGCTTTCCAAAAACTGGGAAATCATTTTTCGGTTGATACAATCCTATAAATAGATTTCCTTTGGTAGAAGGAATATTTTTAATTTCAATAGTCAATTGATGTGTCTTCGATTCCATCAAAAGGAAAAGTAAAGAACTAATTAGGAGTGTTTTCATTGTGTTTTTTTAAGAAGTGACTTCAACGTTAATATCCTTATTTTGTAGATTGTTAACACTTCTATTTTGTTTTTGTTTGAATCAAAAAATTTACTTCTTAAACGACCAATAATTGATTACTTAAAACAAGAATTTAAAAGACACCCGAAATTATGCTAGTTAAGTTTCAATTGTGGCAAACCAGCTCTCATTACAAAATGTATGTAGAGACATGAAAAACAAAGAAAATTTCCATGAAAGGAGTTAAAAACTATTTTCAGTCAAGTTTGTTAAATAAATAGTTGTACAATACCATAAAAGTGGTATTTTTGCATCCAAATTATTCTTATTTATAATTAATCTAAATAAACAAACGAGATGATTACGGTCACAGATACTGCAAAAAAGCAAGCAATCAGATTGATGGAGGACGAAGGCAAAGACGGTTTTTTCATTCGAGTTGGTGTTCAAGGTGGAGGTTGCTCTGGTTTGATGTATCAACTAACATTTGACAACGAGGAAAAAGAAGGCGATAAAACATTCGAAGATAACGGAATGAAAGTAGTCGTTGATACTAAAAGCTATCTTTATCTATTAGGAACGACTCTTGATTTTTCAGGAGGTTTAAACGGAAAAGGTTTCGTTTTTAAAAATCCAAATGCTGACAGAACGTGCGGTTGCGGTGAATCTTTTTCAGTTTAAACGAAAGCAATGGCAAATTATACCGAAAACGAGTTAGCGAAAGACCTCGAAAATCAAGAATATAAATTTGGTTTCGTTACTGATATTGAAACAGATACCGTTCCAATTGGATTGAATGAAGACATTATTCGTTTGATTTCTGATAAGAAAAACGAACCAGAATGGTTATTGGAACACCGCTTGAAAGCTTTTGCAATTTGGAAAAAAATGACTGAACCTGATTGGGCACACGTTCATTACACAAAACCAGATTTTCAAGCAATTGCTTACTATTCAGCACCTAAACAAACGAAAAAATACGAATCGTGGGACGATGTTGATCCTGAAATGAAAGCAACAATGGCGAAATTGGGAATTTCCATGGAAGAACAAAAACGCTTAACTGGTGTCGCTGTCGATTTCGTAATGGATTCCGTTTCAGTTGCTACTTCCTTCAAAGAAAAATTGGGTGAATTAGGAATCATTTTTTGCTCGTTTTCGGACGCAGTACAAGAACATCCTGAACTGGTTAAAAAATACATGGGAACTGTTGTTCCAACTACCGATAATTACTACGCGGCTTTGAATTCAGCTGTTTTTACTGACGGATCTTTCTGCTACATTCCAAAAGGCGTTCGTTGCCCAATGGAACTTTCAACGTATTTCCGCATCAACGCTGGAGGTACAGGACAATTTGAACGCACACTTGTGGTTGCTGACGAAGGTGCGTACGTTTCCTATTTAGAAGGATGTACAGCGCCACAACGCGACGAAAATCAATTGCACGCAGCAGTTGTTGAGTTAATTGCTTTGGAAAATGCCGAAATCAAGTATTCGACGGTTCAAAACTGGTATCCAGGCGATAAAAACGGCTTAGGTGGAATATTTAACTTCGTGACAAAACGTGGTATTTGTGAACGAAACGCAAAAATTTCTTGGACGCAAGTAGAAACTGGTTCAGCTGTAACTTGGAAATATCCTTC
>CALPMC020000144.1 GCA_943324565.2 Chitinophaga pinensis
AATGTAATTGCGTATAAAACCTATTTTTTAGATTTTTATGAAAATCAAGATGATAATGTTCAGCGGAAAATAGAGTGGACTTTAAATCTAGTTCGAATAACTCAACATATTCCTGAAAAATATTTTAAACATTTGGAAGGAACAAAAGGACTTTATGAAATTAGAGTTGAAGTTGAGAGCAATATTTTCAGGATATTTTCTTTCTTTGACAAAGGAAATTTAATTGTACTTGGTAATGGTTTTCAAAAGAAGACTCAAAAAACACCAAAACAAGAATTAGAGAGAGCACTTAAAATAATGGAGGAATATCAAAATGAAAACAAAGACTAACATTACAAGTTTAGATCAAATACTTGATAAAAAGTATGGTAAAAAAGGCGAGCCTTTACGTGAAAAATGGGAGCAAGAATTTGAAGTTTTTCGTCTAGGTGTTTTACTTGAGGAAGCTAGAACAAAACTTGGAATGACTCAAGAAGAACTTGCAAAAAAATGTGGCACCAATAAGTCTTATATTTCAAGAATTGAAAATAATTCTTCAGATATTCGCCTTTCGACTTTGATGAAAATCATTCAACAAGGATTGGGAGGGCAATTAAAACTTTCACTTGAGTTGTAAGCAATTATCTGCTTTAGTTAGCGTGTGAGCAATCAAAAACAAAACTTTCAAGTTTAGTTCTATAAAGCTGTTTTAAGTGGAGGTTTTATTTAACTATCAGTTTTCCTCTCTCCACTTTCAACTTAAAAGTCTCACTCCTCCTTACACAATCCCTGAATCACATGAAAAGTATCGTGTGCTTGTGTGATTAATTTTTTCAGCGTTTCATCTTTTGCGTTTTTCTGAACAGCTTTCTGAATTTCAGCACTTTCCTTCACCAATTTATCCATTGCAGCTTGAATTGCAGGTTTGTTTAAAGAAACAGGTGGTGTTGAATTTTTCAGCAACAAAGCTTTCGCTAAAAACTCATTACTTCTGGTGCGCAAAGGTTTGAAATCTCCAGTTTCCGCAGGGTGAAATGTTTGCGACATTACTTTATGAAAATCTTTTAAAGCTGGCCAAGAATCTTTTTCAATGGTTATTAATAATGAATCAGTTAAAGCTGCTTTGTATTTCTCTGAAACAATTCCCCAGTCAACTAAATTCCAAATTCCAGCTAAATAGTCGGCACGTTTGTTTTGGTATTTTAAATAATAAGCGTGTTCCCAAACGTCAATTCCTAAAATTGGAATACCGCGATCTTTGGCAACATCCATAATTGGATTGTCTTGATTTCCGGTGCTTGTGACCATTAGTTTTTTATCAGGAGTTACAATTAGCCATGCCCAACCTGAACCAAAACGCGTTGCTCCTGCTTGATTAATTAACTTTTTAAGTGAATCCAAAGAACCGAATTGACTTTTAACTGCAGTTTCAAAATCTGCGTTAATGCTTGTTGTTTGCTTATCTTTCGGTGCTAAAATTTCCCAGAATAAAGTGTGATTGTAATGTCCACCTGAATTGTTGCGAACAGCATCCGAACGAAAACTAGCATAAAGCATCAAATCGATTAAAGAAGTAGTCTCCATTTTTGTACCTGCAATCGCTTTATTCAAGTTGTCAATGTAGGCTTTGTGATGTTTTGAATGGTGAATTTGCATCGTTAAAGCGTCAATATCTGGCTCGTAATCAGTGTATTGATATTTTAAACTCGGAAGTGAATAAGTTTGAGACTGAAGAGTAATAACTTGAGCTAAAACAAGTAGAATTAGGAAATATTTCATGGTTTTCGTTTCGACAAAATTACGGTAAATAGAAAGTTCAAAAGCAATCTGGTAAAAGAATTAGTATTAATTACCAAATCAATTATTATGTTTGTTGATATACTTAACAATTATACTATTAATTTGTTTTTTGCGTTAGTCCCCTATGTTTAAAGGAAAAATTTCTCCTGCTTTTCATGCCAATTTTCAGCTTTTTACCATTTTATTGTTGGTGGTTGGTGTTGTTTGTAGTAAATTTTTAATGTCTTTAGGTTTACTTTTTGGTGGAATTGGTTTTTTGTTGGAACGCGATTTCAAGAATTATTGGCAACAATTGAGATTAAATAGATTGTTTTGGTTCTTGGTTGCTTTTTATCTTTTGCATTTTGTTGGGTTGATTTGGAGTAAAAACCTCGACTATGGATTGAATGATATTCGTGTTAAATTTTCATTGTTTGCTATTGCTTTAATAATTTGCACTCGTCCAGCACTTTCAAAAAATCACTTGACTTTTTTCTATTTAATTTTTGTGTCGGCGCTATTTACAACTTCGCTCGTAAACTTTACTTGCTACCAGTTTTTTCAAGATAAAATCAATTACATAGATATCCGCGATTTATCGTTATTTGGTTCCCATATTCGCTTTGGAATACTAATCGCCCTTGGAGTTTTGGCTAATTATTTCCTATGGAACTTGAAGGCAAACTTGCGTTGGTTTTGGGTTCTATCGTCAATTTGGTTTGTGTTTTACACCTATTTCAGTCAAGTTTTATCGGGCGTAATTTCGATTGCTGTGGTTGTGTTTGTGCTCTTGATTTGGGAATTATATCAGCGACGAAAATGGATTATTATAATTGGTACGCTTTTACTTTTGGTAGTAGTAAATATCGGATTAGTTGTTTATCTGAGTAAACCGATAAATCAAAAAAGTGCCTTCCAAGAAGACTATGTGAGTTTAAAACAGGAATGGAACAAACGCGCAAAAATCCCTTACGATAGTTTAGACTTAAGAAAACAAGGACTTAAATTTACTTTAGAGCGTTATTTAATCTCTAAAAATTTACCCGTACGTGGCGATGGTTTAGCAAAACTTTCTGTTAGTGACATTCAAAACATTGAAAAAGGTTACGCTGATATCAACGAAACAAAATCAGGGTTGATGGCACGACTTTTTGGCTTACGGTTTCAGATTCATCATTCACAAAACCCAAGTGGACATTCGCTTTTAGAACGATTGGAGTATTGGAAAACAGCTATTTTAATTATCAAAGAAAACTTATTTTTTGGCGTTGGAACAGGAGATGTTAATGACTCATTTTTAAGTAAATACGAGCAAACAAATTCTCCTTTGACGGAAGAAAGACGTTTGCGTGCACACAACACCTATCTCACAGAAACAGTAAGCTTTGGTTTATTTGGTTTGTTATTTTTCATTACTTGGATGTTTTACTTTTTGTATAAACAAGTAAAATTCCAGCAAATATTTGGCCTTGTTTTTATCCTTGTTGCAATAGTAACTTTTCTAATTGAAGATACGCTTGAAACCCAAATGGGAGTAACTTTCTTTGCGTTGTTCTATGCAGTATTTAGTAGGAGAATTGATTCAATTGAGGCGGAGTAAAATGTAGAATTCTGAAACTTTCAATCTTACATTTTCAATCTTAAATCACTTTGCAAAATCGCTTTTCAAATCTTCAACCACTTCTTTAACGGTACGAATTTTTGTGACGTGCTCAATAGAAGGTCCAGCGCACCAAACCGTTTTGTATGTCGAACTGAAAGCCGCATTTTGTAAACTTTTCATTCCACGCATAAAAGTCAAGGCTTTGAACCATTTTTTCAAACGTTTATTTTTGTTTAACAAGCGCTCCAACCAATTTTGGTCAGTTCCTATTTGTTTCACATAAGGAGTATTGATTACAGTACAAGGCGTTCCTGAAAGTTTTGTGGTTTTTACGATATCATTTGCACCGTATTGCACACACGCATCTTTGTATTCTTTTGAAACAGGTGCTTCTTCCGTTGCAATGAAAATACTTCCCATTGAAACACCGTCAGAACCTAGTTCTAACATTTGCTTAATTCCTTGTCCTGTACCGATTCCACCCGCAGAAAGAACTGGGATTTTACACGCATTTTTCAATTCAGGAATTAAATCTTTGTAGGAAATATTTCCTGCGTGACCTCCTGCCTCTTTACAAACAGCGATAACTGCATCAGCACCCAATGCCTCCACTTTCATAGCAAATTTCACATCTGTTACATCACAAAAAACTTTAATGCCGTATTTATGGGCTTTATTGATTGTTTCCTCGGGTGAACCTAAAGAGGTTATAAAAAAATCAATTTTCTCCTCGCAGCAAATTTGTAATTGTTCCTTATACAAGAAATTAGATTGATTCACGATTAAATTAATTCCAAATGGACCTTTAACTTCTGTTTTGATGTATCGAATTGCTTTGCGAAGTTCCTCTACCGTTCGATAATTCAGAGCAGGAATAGCACCGGTAATTCCTGATTTAATACCCTCAATAATCATTTTTTCATTTGAAACAAGAAACATTGGAGCCATTATAACCGGAAATTCAATGTTTAAGAGGGAACATAAAGCTGCTTTTTCGGACATAGGGTATTATATTTGCAGGAGAAATTAATTTTACGCTCAAAGTTAATGTAATCTTTCTGTAATATATAGTTATTAATTTATGAATTTTAGATTATTTCTATTTTTTTTCTTGTTGAATTTCAGTGCTTTCGCTCAAAAAAGTTATTATATCGATGACAATTTGAAATATACAAATGACTTAATAAACCAAGATTTATACAAAATAAACTCAGAATTTCAACCTTTCGTTCAATTAGACACAATTGGTTTTTCTGAATTTGGTTTACCTATTTTAACTTTAAAAATTCATTCGGAGAGTACTTTTAAAAAATATCCGATTTGGTTGGTTGGCAATATTCATGCGCGTGAAGACTATAGCTCTAAAATGGTAATGAAATTTGCGAATCTGTTTTTGCTTTCAGTTGTTGGGATGGATAGCACGTATGAAAAAGCAAGTCAATATTTGGAACTTTTTGATATTTACATTTCGCCTGTTGTTAACCCCGATGGCTTAAAAATCGCTCACGAGGATTGGGTTGGAATTGAGCAATTCAAAGATTCTGTTTTGAAAATCAAACGTATAGATGGTTTAAGTGCTTGGAAGGCAAACGGTTTAGGTGTTGATTTGAACAGTAATTTCGATGATGGTAATCATTTGTATAAATGCACTTCCATTTCGCAAGAAGTTCCAGCTTCAGAGGGATACAAAGGTTGTTTTCCGGCAGAGGCTAAAGAAACGATTGTGCTTCAAAATTTCGTGAACGAGCTAAATCAAATTTTAACACTTTCTTTTCACACCAAAGGAAATGTACTTTTTTGGGGTGATTG
>CALPMC020000145.1 GCA_943324565.2 Chitinophaga pinensis
GTGAATGGTACTAGCTTAACAGTAGTTGATTCTAAAGAAAATTCATTTGCAGTTTGCATTATTCCATTTACCTATGAACACACCAATTTTCATCAATTAAAAGTGGGTGATATCGTAAACATTGAGTTCGATATAATTGGAAAATATGTTGCAAAGTGGATGAGCAGAGGATAATTTAAAACATTCTCTTAACTACAAAAATCGCAAAGATATATTTTGGGTAACAGTGCTATTCTTTGGAATGTTGAATTTTGCTTGATTGTACGATGGTGGGCCAAAAGTTCCCATTGAGTTATTAGAAAATGCAAATCCTTCTTGTGGAATATTTAAGAAATTTTGATCTAAAACTTGGTTGTCATTTTCATCGTGAAATAGTGCAAAAGCGTAAGTTCCTGCTGGAATACTGTCAAAAGTTACCGTCATCGATTGGCTTGAAAGGGTAAGGAACAACTCTTTGTAAACTAATTCTGGATTATTAAAGTTGTCTGAATTATTGTATAATGCAACATTCAATTTACCATTTGTGTTTTCCATTCCCGAAACATTAATTACCAATTTGGATAATGAATCTGGTGTTACAAAGACACTATCAATGTTTTCAATTGGATTTGGTTGAGGTTCAATTTTTTTCTTTTTACAACTAACAATTGTTAGACTTATAAATAAAAGAATTGAAAAAGTAAAAAGTGTTTTCAAAAGCATAAGTTTTATTTGTAACAAAGGTCGTTAATTTATTTTCGTTAATTGCAATTGAAAAAATATTTGAAGAACAATTGAACGTTAATAATAAACTAATTATGTAAGTATTAACGACAGAAATACAACAATTTAAATTTAGATTAAAATCACTTTTGTAGTGTGAAAACAATTTCACTTTAAAACAAAAAATCATGAAAAAACCAATCGTAATTATGGCTTTCGCAAGTCTATTTTTAAGCCTAAGTTTAACAAGTTGTAGTTCACCAGAAAGTGATGTTTCTGAAGCGCAAGAAGAAGTGAATGAAGCACAAAACGAATTAGATGTTGCAAATATGGAATTGGAAAAAGACATTAAAAAATTTCGTACCGCAACTTTTGAAAAAATAGAAGTTAACAATGTTAGAATTTCAGAATTGAAAGAAAACATCAAAAATGACAAATCTGCTTTGAAGTCTATTCATGAAAAACAAGTTATTGACCTCCAAGCTCGCAATAATGATTTGAAAATGAGATTAAATAATTATAAAGGCGAAGGTGAAGACAAATGGGAAGATTTCAAAAAAGAATTTGAACATGATATGAATGAAATAGGATCTTCTTTAAAAGATTTGACCGTTTCAAATACTAAATAATTCAGTATTAATTTCTGGAAAGGTTAGTTCGTAAGAGCTGACCTTTTTTTGTGTAATAATTTCAAATTTGTTTGCAACACGCAAGCAAAACAGTATTCAGACCTTTGTCGAGTGGAAATTAATCCACATTTAAATTTAGAAAAATGAAAAAATCAATTGCCATTTTAGGACTTTTAGTTTCCACTTTTGGAACTGCAAATGCTCAATTATTTAAGGGTGAAGATACACGTGAGAATTTGTCTTTTGGTGCAAAAATTGGTGCTAATTTCTCAAATGTTTGGGATGAAAAAGGTCAAGATTTTCAAGCAGACGGAAAAATTGGTTTAGCTGGTGGTTTGTTTATTGGCATTCCAATCTCTAAAGTAATCGGTATCCAACCCGAAGTTATGATTTCACAAAAAGGATTCACAGGTTCTGGAACTTTACTTTTCACACCTTATTCTTTCACGCGAACAACAACCTATTTAGATATTCCTATTCAAATTCAAATCAAACCTTCACCATTTTTGACTTTAGTTGCTGGACCACAGTTTTCATACTTGTTAAACACAAAAAATGACTACACGTGGGGAGCTAATTCAACGCAGCAAGAACAAGAATTTAATAACGAAAATATTCGTAAAAACATTCTAGGTGCAGTTGCTGGATTTGATGTAAACCTTACCAATTTTGTAATCTCGGGTAGAGTTTCTTTCGACTTTCTAACGAACAATGGCGATGGGACAAACACAACTCCTCGTTATAAAAACGAATTGGTACAATTAACAGTTGGTTTCAAATTGTAAAAACATTACGCATGAAAAAAGCCTTCCCAATTAATTTGAGAAGGCTTTCTTTTTATATATCTATTTTCTATAAATCAAATTTGATTCCTTGCGCTAATGGCAAACTATCTGAATAATTGATTGTGTTTGTTTGACGACGCATGTAAACTTTCCAAGCATCAGAGCCAGACTCACGACCACCACCAGTTTCTTTTTCACCACCAAAAGCTCCACCAATTTCAGCACCTGAAGTACCGATATTAACGTTAGCAATTCCACAATCGGAACCAGCTTGCGATAAAAACGCTTCTGATTCCTTCAAATCATTCGTCATAATCGCTGAAGACAATCCTTGTGGAACACCGTTTTGTAAAGCGATTGCATTTTGTACACTACCTGAATATTTAATCAAATACAAAATTGGAGCGAATGTTTCGTGTTGCACAATTGCATAGTGATTTTCTGCTTCAATGATACAAGGTTTTACATAACAACCGGATTCATAACCAGCACCTTCTAAAACGCCACCTTCAACCAACACATTTCCGCCTTCTTTTTTCGCAGCTTCAATTGCATTTAAATAATTGGTAACTGCATCTTTATCAATCAACGGTCCAACGTGGTTCGCTAAATCTAGTGGGTTTCCAATGCTTAATTGTTTGTATGCATTTGTGATTGCGTCTCTTACTTTATCGTAAATCGTTTCGTGGATAATCAATCTTCGAGTAGAAGTACATCTTTGACCAGCAGTTCCAACCGCGCCAAAAACAGCACCTGGTACAACCATTTTCAAATCAGCCGATGGAGCAATAATGATTGCATTGTTTCCTCCTAACTCCAATAAAGAACGGCCTAAACGAGCGCCAACTGTTGCACCAACAGATTTACCCATTCTTGTGGAACCAGTAGCGGAAATCAAAGGAACGCGAACATCTTCTGCCATTAATTTTCCAATTTCAGCACCACCAATAATTAAACCAGATACTCCTTCAGGAACACCATTTGCATCAAAAACTTCTTTTGTAATTTGTTGACAAGCGATTGCCGTGATTGGCGTTTTTTCAGATGGTTTCCAAACGCACACATCACCACAAACCCAAGCAAGAGCTGTATTCCAATTCCAAACAGCAACTGGGAAATTAAACGCAGAAATAATTCCAACAATTCCAAGTGGGTGATATTGTTCATACATTCTATGTCCTGGACGTTCTGAATGCATTGTTAAACCATATAATTGTCTTGAAAGTCCAACTGCGAAATCACAGATGTCAATCATTTCTTGAACCTCACCTAAACCTTCTTGAAGCGATTTCCCCATTTCATAAGAAACCAATTTCCCAAGAGGCTCTTTGTAAAAACGAATTTTTTCAGCTAATTGACGTACAATTTCACCTCTTTTAGGAGCAGGAATCATTCGCCATTCTAAAAATGCTTCTTGCGCTTTTAAAATCACAGCTTCGTAATCAGCTTCGGTCGCTGCGTTTACAGAGGCAATTAATTTTCCATTTACAGGGGAAATTGAATCGATTTGTTCTCCTCTTGTTTTGAACCATTTACCTCCAGTGGAAGCACCATTATTCATTTCTTCAATACCTAATTGACTTAGGATTTCTTGAATTTCTGTTGTTGTTGTTTCTGTCATTGTTTTGAATTGATGAACAAAGTTAATTCTATTTCTATTTATGCAAGTTGAAAGTTTGAAAAATGCAACATAGGTGACAAATCGTGGAGTGGTAAAAATCAAAAAATCAGTTCTCATACAAAATAAATCAAACTTTTTTAAAAATATTTTTTAGAAATAAAAACATGTTAAATATCTGTATTTCAACTACAAAAACGATTTAATTCATTTATAAACGAATAATAATCGACAACAAACGAAAAATAACCGTTTCCGATTTCACTTATCATAAAACTTTGCAGTGTCGAATTCAAATAACGTTACTTGAAAACGGCAAGAAACAATTTTTTTATCAAACAATTTAATTTTTTACATCATGAATGCATTAAGAAACAATGTCAAATTAATCGGAAGATTGGGTGCACAACCAGAAATCGTAAACTTCGAATCAGGAAGATCATTAGCAAGATTCACATTAGCTACAAACGAGCGTTACAAAGACAAAAACGGACAATGGAAAGATTTGACGCAATGGCACAACATCAATGCTTGGGGAAAAGCAGCTGAACGAATACAGAAAGTACTTTCTAAAGGACAAGAAATTATGTTAGAAGGTAGATTGGTGAATCAATCTTACGAGTCAAAATCTGGTGAGAAACGCTACAGTACAATTGTAGAATTATCCGACTTCTTATTGTTGGCGCCAACAAAAGCAGAAAATTAATTAACCTATAAAGCCTCATACCATGAATCACGTTAATTTAATCGGGAAGGTAAGCTCGGCACCGAAGTTTACAGAGTTACAAGACGGACGAAAAGTTGCAAAATTTTCAATGTCCACAAAAGAAATCTACCTAGATGGAGATGGAAAAACAAAAACTAGAAGCAATTGGCATTTAGTTACAGCGTGGGGAAGATGGATCAAAGTGCTCGAAGAATTAGGGCACGTTGGTTCAGAAATGGCAATCGAGGGAAAACTAGTGAGCCGTTTCTACAACACAAAAGGCGAACGCAAATTCATTTCAGAAGTAGAAGTGAACGATATCATTCTCATGTAAAAAACCACAATTCAATTTAAATACACATTTCAATAATTTTCTAAAAAATACACATTATGACAACTATGCGCAATTTCGTAACATTAATAGGCAACATCGGAACAAATACACAAATTACAAAATTTGACAACGGAAAATCAGTTGCAAGATTTAGTTTAGCTACAACCAAACCAGAGCGAAAAAATGACGGTAAATATAAAGATACTGTTGAATGGCACCGTGTGTTCGCTTGGGGAAACCTTGCTGAGTTCATCGAACAATATGCTGAAAAAGGGAAAAAAGTTGCTATTCATGGTCGATTAGTAAACAGAACCTACCTCAATCAGGATGGACAAAAACGCAATTTGACAGAAGTGGAAGTTAGACAAATTATTGGACTATAAC
>CALPMC020000146.1 GCA_943324565.2 Chitinophaga pinensis
AGACAATGTTGTGTAGTATCTGCAAAATTATGGAGATAAAAAACGGTGAAGCTTTTTTAGGTATTAACAGTGAAGAAATTGTCACCTCCCTCATTCCCTCCTCAAGGAGGGAGGATTTAATCTCACTACGGAGTTGATTGATTTTAAAAAGGTTATAGATTTTAATTCTAGTTAAAATCTATAGCTTTCCCAATAATTATTAGCAGATCCATGAACTATTTCTCTTCCGTCAGCAGACGGAGATTAAGGGAGGTGACTTATTGCTGAAGTGAAGTTAAATCCTCATCCCCCTTAATCCCCCTTCTTCGCCGCGGCGAAGGGGGAAGCTTTAATCTCACTTCGGAGTTGGTTGATTTTAAAAAGGTTATAGATTTTAATTCTAGTTAAAAACAATAGCTTTCCAAATAATTATTAGTACACCCACGAACTATTTCCTCCCTTGAGGGAGGACAAAGGAGGGTGACTTATTGTAGAGCTGACTTATTGCAGAGGTGAAAAATATTAAATTGTCACCTCCCTCATTCCCTCCTCAAGGAGGGAAGTTTTAATCTCACTACGGAGTTGATTGATTTTAAAAGGTTATAGATTTATATTCTAGTTGGAAACAATAGCTTTCCAAATAATTATTAGCAGACCCACGAACCATTTCCCTCCTTGAGGAGGGATTAAGGGAGGTGACCATTCAAAATCAATTATTTACCAATCTATTTCCAATTCCCAAAAACTTTCCTTAAATTTAAGTATGTACTCCAATAATCATTATAACAAAAACCTCAAGGAATTTGCGAGAGAACTTCGAACAGAAACTGTTTCTAAAGCAGAGAAATTATTGTGGAAAGCAATTCTTTCAAGAAAGCAAACAGGTGAACGTTTTTTACGTCAGCGACCAATTGATAATTTTATTGTGGATTTTTTCGCACCAGCTTTAGGATTGATTATTGAAATTGATGGAAGTTCGCACATAAACAAAGGAGAATATGACTTTTATCGCCAACAAAAATTGGAAAGTTTAGGATACGAAATGATAAGATTTTCAGAAGGAGAAGTTCTTCAAAATGCTGGTTTAGTTAAAGAAAGGATTGATTATGTGATATTTTGTTTGAAAAATGGGTAGTTGTTGGGTTTGTTATAAATTGTCACCTCCCTCTATCCCTCCTCAAGGAGGGAAGTTTTAATCGCGCTTCGGAGTTGTTTGGTTTTTAAAAGGTTATAGAATTTAATTCTAGTTAAAAACAATAGATTTCCCAATAATTATCAGCCGACCCACGAACTATTTCCTCCCTTGAGGGAGGACAAAGGAGGGTGACCTATTGCAGAACTGACTTAATATAGAGCTGAAAAATATTAAATTGTCACCTCCCTCATTGCTCTCCGTCAGCTGACGGAAGGGAAGTTTTAATCGCGCTTCGGAGTTGTTTGGTTTTTAAAAGGTTATAGAATTTAATTCTAGTTAAAAACAATAGATTTCCCAATAATTATTAGCAGACCCACGAACTATTTCCTCCCTTGAGGGAGGACAAAGGAGGGTGACTTATTGTAGAGCTGACTTATTATAGAGGTGAAAAATATTAAATTGTCACCTCCCTCATTCCTCTCCGTCAGCTGACGGAAGGGAAGTTTTAATCTCACTTCGGAGTTGATTGATTTTAAAAAGGTTATAGATTCTACCGTTCTCCTCTTGGGAAAGAGAAATCTTTATTGTATAAAAACTCTTTGTCTGTTAAAGTTTTTAGGAATGCCAACAAGTCTTTTTTCTGCTCTTCTGTGAATGGTTTTTTGATTTTTTTCAACTCTTTACTTACGTTTTTGTTTCCAGTTGGAAGAGAGCTGTAATGTTCAATAACCTCCTTCAATTTTTGAATTCTACCGTCGTGCATATACGGAAAGCTGAACTCAACGTTTCGCAAAGTTGGAATTTTGAAAAGCAATGAATCAGCTTTTCGTTCCGTTATTCCCATTCGGCCTAGGTCTTTCAGTTCGGGATCCAGTTCTAAACCATTTTTCTTGAATTCGTGAGAGGTGTACAAGGGTTCGGTATGACAAGCATTGCAGTATTTTTGGAATAAATCATAACCTCTTTGCTCTTGATCAGTAAAGGCAACTCCTTCTTCTTTTAAAATGACCTTATCGTATTTTGAATTAGCAGAAACTAAAGCCACTGAAAAATTGGCAATTCCCCGCATTAAAAGCGGTGTTGTAATCACTGAATCACCAAAAGCAGCATAGAATCTTTTGCGATAAAACGACGAATTATTCAACCTTTTCAGCAATTCCACAATGTCCATATCCATTTCTTTTGGATGTGTCAAAGGATTGATTGCTTGGGCGTTTAGGTGAATCACTCCACCATCCCAATGGAAAAATTTATTCCACGCAAGATTTATCATAACGGGAGAATTACGAGTTCCAATTCGACCATCGATTCCGTGACTTACAGGGTGATCAATATGCGTAAAACCAGTGTATTGTAAATGGCAAGTAGCACAAGAAATCGAACTATCTCGAGAAAGAGCAGGGTCATAAAATAAAGTGCGACCTAATTCAAAACGCAATCGTCCTTGTGGTACATCTTTGAATTGATAATAGGGTTTTGGAAAATGCTTCGGAATGTAAAATGGGTGCTTATCAGTCACAACCACAATGAAAGAGTAACTAATAAAAACTAAGAATAATACAACATTCAGAATTCTCATTTAACGCGAATTGATGACTTTAAAACAGTTGCAAGTTCGAAAGCCAATTTGCCTGGAACTACCAATTGATGCGACAAATTTAAGTTTATATTTTCATTGAAAAGTTGATATAAATCAAGTTCTATCGTTGAACCTGTAAGCAGAAGTTCTAGTTTAAAATAAGTAGCGTTTGGTTTTCGATACCCGCCAATATGAAAATCAAAAAGATGGGATGGAGTAGGAACTAGAGAAGAATGACCAACAATTTTGTAATGAATATAACCTGTGTTCCAAGCCCAATACATTCCTAAAACAGGATCTAAATCTCCTTCCAAATCACCCGATGTATTAATAATGCTATCTAAACCAAAAGTGAAAGAGATTGATTTGAAATTTCTTGTATCAATGCTACTATCTAAAACAAAACTAGTACTGTCTTCCGCATCAATTAAATAAACAGCAGCCGCAAGTTGATAATCTTTGTTTCCTTTTCCTTTCAGTTCAATGTTGGAGAGGTAACATTTCAACTCTGTAAATTGAATACTATCTTTTTCACCTAATGGATAATACCTTGAAAGTGTTATTGGTTCACCTTTCCAAGTGAAATTAAACAAAAGTTGACTCTTTGCTTGAAAGGAAAAAAGAATTAAAATTGAAACAAGAAATGCTCTCATTTACGTTTTTGGGGACCAGGATGATTAGCAATTACATCAATCACAAACTTATTTAGTTCTTTTTGTTTTTCTTTAGGAACAATAGTTCGAAGATTCACGAAATAGTCAAACGTCATTTTTTCTGCTTTGTAATTTTTACTGTTTATGATTGACAGCAAAGAATCTAAAGTTTGTGCTTTGAATTTCGTTCCAATGAGTTTATAAACTTTGCGCTTGTTGGCTCTTATTTCATCCATCAAGATACCTTTTTGCGTAAAATGAGCATTTTCTAGTTTCTGTATTTTGGCAACTGATTCTCCTTCAATATCTAAAACATCCACTATACTTGGAGGTCTTCTAAAATGATGGGGATGTTGATGTGGGCGAAATAAGAAATAAAGCGAAATGCTATTCATAATTACCAATAAAACAATAACGATTTGTAGTATTTTTTTATTCATAACTATCAGAATTTAATGTGTTTGTTGAATATTGTTCAATGATTTAATTTTGTTTATTCGTTTTAGTTTTCTTAGAAATCGCCAACACGTTTAAACTCACCAAAACGGCAACTCCTGCGACCAAAAGCCAATTGTTTTTTCTGTAGGCTCTTGAAATTGAAGGTATTGTCATTAAGCGCGTTTTGAACTCTTCACTCAACTCTATGCGAGCGTCGAATTTATCGTCAATGATTTTTAGTAAATCTTCTTTATTTTTCATTTCTAACGTTTTGATGAATATTTATTCGTTTACTTGTGCTTATAGTTCATTTATTTTATAAAATTCCGAAAGCGATTTTCTTAAATTTTGTTTTGCTCTAAAAATTAAAGATTCAATCGCCGAAAGTGATAAGTTCATTGATTCAGCAATTTCTTGATAACTTAATTCTTCCATATTGTAAAGTGTATAAGCTATTTGTTGGTTTTCTGGCAACATTGAAATAGCCTTAAACAGTACTTTTCGTCGTTCATCTTGATGTAAAATTTCATCTGGCGCTTCTGTTTTAATTTCTATTGAAGAACCAAAAATTGGTATATGAATTCCGAAGCGTTTTTTTCGTTTTTTGAAGCGCAGCAATTCGTGGCATTTATTAATTGCAATGCGATAAATCCAAGTAGAAAGTTTGGAGTCGCCCTTGAAAAAAGTGATGGATTGAAAAACGGTTACAAAAATATCTTGGGTTACATCTTCAGCTTCTTCCTTGTTTTGTAGAATATAAAAGCACGTATTAAAGATTGGTTTAGCGAATACTTTTACCAATTCTTGGTAGGTTTTTTCATCGCCTTTTTGAAGTGCTGCTATGTCTATTTCTTCGTTCAAGTTGATTTAGATGTTGGAAAAAAGTAAAACTTTCGCTAGTACATCTAGAATTGAATTATTTTTTATGAGTATACGCTTTTGTACCACTAAAAAAAATAAACTGAAATTCATAATTCGTAAAATAAATTCAATTTGAGCAATTATTTTATTTGCCTTTCTTTTTTTCTTGACAAAAAAAGAAACAAAAAAGTCAAGGCTCTGAATTTCTATTTTGTTCGCAAATTATTGTTTTACTAATATTTACAACTCGTTGCGAACAATTTTATCTACTTTCTGAAACTGGATTTTGGCGGATGTTCTTACAGAAATCCTAA
>CALPMC020000147.1 GCA_943324565.2 Chitinophaga pinensis
AATATTGTTGGAGAACATTACAATCCAATTATCTTAAAAATCAGAAACTTAGAAAAGCCAGTTATTGCCGCAGTGAATGGTGTGGCCGCTGGAGCTGGTGCAAATATCGCTTTGGCTTGTGACATTACAATCGCAAAAAAATCGGCGGCGTTTATTCAAGCTTTTTCAAAAATCGGTTTGATTCCAGATTCAGGAGGTACATTCTTTTTACCTCGTTTGATTGGTTTACAAAAAGCTATGGCTTTAATGTTTACTGGCGAAAAAGTTGGAGCTGAACAAGCTGAGAAATTAAATATGATTTACAAAGCAGTTGAAGACGAAACATTTGAAGAAGAGGTTTTGAAATTCGCTGAAACACTTGCTGTAATGCCAACTCGTGGTTTAGGTTTAACTAAAAAAGCTGTGAATCTAGGCTTGTTTAATAATTTGGAAGATCAATTAGCGGTAGAAGGTGTTTTGCAAACTGAAGCTGGTGAAACAGAAGATTTCCGTGAAGGAGTAAATGCATTTTTGGAGAAAAGAGCAGCTGTTTTTAAAGGAAGATAATGAACCGTTGCCTTCGAGAGCCTCAGGCAACAGTTGACTGAGCGGTTGAAAATGTAGAATGAGTTGCAATTTGTAATCTGCAATCAAAAAAATAGAGGATGAAAGAAATTATAGGAGTTTTAGGAGCTGGCACAATGGGTGCAGGAATTGCGCAAGTAGCGGCTCAAAGTGGTCACGAGGTTATTTTGGTAGATTTGAATGCAACTCAACTTGAAAAAGCTAAAAGCAACTTAGATAAAGCATTAACAAAACTGGTTGAAAAAGGAAAAATCGATGCAACTGAAAAAGAGGCTATCGAAGGAAAAATTAGATACGCCAGTGAAATCAGCGAGTTTTCTTTTTGTAATTTAATTATCGAAGCAATTGTTGAAGACTTAGGCGTGAAACATAAAGTTTTTGCATCGCTTGAAGAAATCGTTTCAGAAGATTGTATTTTGGCAAGTAACACCTCTTCCCTATCCATAGCTTCGATTGGTTCGGTACTTAAAAATGCTAATCGCGTTATTGGAATTCACTTTTTCAATCCAGCACCTCTGATGCCTTTGGTAGAAATCATTCCTGCGGTTCAAACAAGTGAAGAAACTTTATCAAAAGCAGTAGATTTAATCAAAAGCTGGAAAAAAACGGTTGTAGTTTGTAAAGACACACCTGGATTTATTGTGAACAGAGTTGCTCGTCCGTTCTATGGTGAAGCATTACGGATTTACGAAGAAGGAATAGCAGATTTTGCAACTATCGACTGGGCAATGACGCATTTCGGAGGCTTCAAAATGGGTCCGTTTACCTTGATGGATTACATTGGAAACGACGTGAATTATGCTGTGACTGAATCTGTATTTCAAGCATTTTATTATGACCCTCGTTTCAAACCATCTTTCACCCAAAAACGTCACCGTGAAGCAGGATATTTTGGTAGAAAAACAGGTCGTGGCTATTACAATTATGCAGAAGGAACAACTTTACCGCTACCAACTGAAAACGAAGAATTAGGAAAACAAATTTTCAATCGTATCTTGGTAATGTTAATCAACGAAGCCTTTGACGCAGTATTTATGCAAGTAGCATCACGCGAAGATGTTGATTTAGCTATGACCAAAGGAGTGAATTATCCAAAAGGATTGTTAGCTTGGGCGGATGAAATCGGATTGAAAAATGTATTAGCGCAACTACAAGCATTATTTGATGAATATGGTGAAGACCGTTATCGTCCGAATCCGTTGTTAAAGAGAATGGTGGGATAGGAACTCTATTACTTAAAATTAATTAGCATAAAAAAAGCCTCCGAAGAGGCTTTTAATAATTGGTTTAAAAGTAAAATTTCAACTTTCTATTTTAATGAAAATCAATATAGCTCAAAAGTTGTACAACCTTCAGTTATAGTTACTTGTCCAGCCCAAGTGTCAGTGCCATCACTTGCAGTATAATCGTAAGTGCCTGTCTCTAATTGATTAAATACTGCACATCCTGATGCACCGCATTCAGGTGTCGAAGCCTTTTCTGATGTAATATTAGACGTAACACCATTTACATTAACTACGGTTATTCCATAACCACTGCCAGTTTCTTGCCAGAATGTAACATTACCATATTTGGTTTTATTACAAGAAGACATTAAAAAAAGTGTTGCAAATGAAGCAAGCAAATATATTTTTTTCATAATTATAAGTTTTAAAATTCCCTACTCGTATCGCTTTTCGGAATCGCGCCGTTTGAATGGTTTCTGGGCTCCAGTATAAATTATTTAAATGAGTTTAACTCCTCTTTTCTTTCTTCAAGAAAGATTTTGATTTTATTTAATTCTTGAAATTGTTCCTCAGCAAGAACACACGAGTATCCTGACCCAATTATCGAGGATGACGCTCTTAATTCCCCTATTGTAAGAGCGTTTTGAATCATCGAATTTTTGAGGAAAGAAAGTAATTCTATTTGCTTCTTCAAAATTGTGGCAAACTCATAATTGTCTTTTTGGGCTATCAAATTTTCCTTAGTCGCCTTAATGAGTGAATCAAATTCTTTAGTTAGTGAAATTTTCAAAGTTTCCTTTTTACTGATCATACATTCACATATTTCTGAATTTGATTTCTCAGACTGACACGATTCAAAAAAACTTTCGCTTGGGGATTGACTAAAGCAAAAATTTGCTATTGCTATCATTATACTTGAAAAGATTAATTGTTTCATATTTAATTTTAAGTCTGAGTGTTTGTTTTAATTAAAGACTCTTCTTGGCTAGAATAAACAAAAGGTAATCAGCTATTTAAGGGTTAAAAGTATATTTACTGACTTTGTTTGTAGTCGCAAATTCTGAAAACTTTTTTCTATTGTCACAACTAATTTTATCAGCATTTCTAATTTCGAATGCATTTTTTAAATCAACACACAATGAGTATCCAGACCCCCAATTAACGGAAACGTCATCTTTCCAAAATGACTCTGATGAAATTGTAGACTGGCCATGCACATATATTTTTGTTGAATTTATTGGAAGTGAAATAGTCACTGTTTTGTATGCATCTATTTTATACCAGCCTTTGGTAGTCCAACATTGATTTGTGTTATCATAAAAACAATAAGCTGCCCACACGGAATTACCAGTGTTGTTATACATCTCCAACATTTTTTGGGCTGACACATAATTATTGAAAATTCCTAGGAAAAGAATGATTAATAGATTTTTCATAGATAAATATTTAAATTTTCCCTACTCTTATCGCCTTTCGGAAGCCGCGCCGTTTAAATGGTTTCTGGTCACCATTTAACTATTCACAAGAAACATCAGAAAATACTCGAATCAATTTTGAAGTTTTAAATGTGTCTTCAATGGATTGTTTAAGATTTTGTTTTTTTTCAATTGAAATTATAGAACAATCAATACAGTAATTCTTCTCACCTTCTTTCCCCCAATTTTTAACTGAAACAGTCAATTTTAAATTGTTACTCTGTTCAAAATCAGAAATCAAACTTTCAAGTTTTTGAATTCCTGTTTTCTCTATTCCGGAACCAATGCTGATAAAAGAAACTTTAATATTATTCGTTTGAGATAACTCAGTCTTGTTCTTAATTAACTTTTCTTCTTGTTTACAAGAAAAAAATAGCAATGACAAAAAGGACAACAATAGGATTTTCATATCTTTCTTATTTAATAACAAATTTTTGAAGTTTATTTGTTTTTGAATCTAGGCTTCTTATAAAATATGTGCCCGATTGAAGTTTAGATGTTAAATCTATCTTCATACTTAATTCATTATTATTTTTTAATAAAAACACTTGTTTTCCTAAAATATCTAATATTTCTAAAGCAGATGTTTTTCCTTTAAATTCAATAGTAAATTGTCCGTTATTTGGATTTGGATAAAGTCTGAAATTATTTGTGTACGATTCTTTGATACCAGAAACATCATCACAACCAAAAGAATTTAACAAATCAACTCGTTCACTGTTCAGTACAGCCCACATTCTATCAACTTGACCAGCAGTGAACATATTCATGCATTCATCATCTACGTAATCCATATAATTCATAAACATTTCTCCATTTTCATTTGTACCACAAGAATTAAAATCTCTATGAGGAAAACTTGGACAATTATAATTAGCTTCCTCTGCTGGCTTTGTGTCCCCAACAAAATCATCGCCACAAAAATCATCACCCCATATATGTCTTAAATTCAACCAATGACCAACTTCATGAGTGGCAGTTCTTCCCAGGTTATTACTTGGATTCAAATTTCCAATTGTACCAAATGCTGTTGTGCTAATTACAACCCCATCAAATTCAGGATCAGCACTTAAATCAGAAGGAAAAGTAGCATATCCTAATAAGCCATCTGATAAAGGAAACACCCATAGGTTAAGATACGAATTCGGATCCCAATTATCCACACCTCCAGTTTCTGAAAATTTTAAATTATCTCTGTCAATAAATTCAATTGAATCAGTATAGGTTCGAGTGATTCCATCTGTTTGCTCACCAAATGGATCGACGCTTGCTAAACAAAATTCAATTTCTGCATCTGCAGTATTAGACCAGAAAGGATGACTTTCATCCAGTGAATCTGAATTTAGAAGTCTAAAATCTTCATTTAATACATCAATTTGGGAAAAAATTTGCTCGTCAGAAATGTTGTCTTCATCATAATAATAAAGCACATGAACTACAACTGGAATAGAAATAATTTGTCCATCAATTTTCGTTTGCTTTCCTTCAGAAACCCATTTTTTTGTAAATTTCTCAAGTTCTTGTTTTCTTGCTTCTGCTGTTGGATTTTTTTCTTGATATTTTTTCCAAGTTTCGGTCGTAACGCATTTATTCGTTTTCTGAGCATTAATTGAAATGGTTGTTAATACCAA
>CALPMC020000148.1 GCA_943324565.2 Chitinophaga pinensis
AAGGGTTTTTACAACAGCGCAACGAATCGATTGAAAAATTATATCCATTTTTGGATTTGTTAGCAATAAGTATTGGTGCTGATATTGTGGCAATTACAGGAGAAAATCGAATTTTATGTGCACATGGCTTGCGAATTTTAAATGAAGCTCCACGTGTTGCTTTCAAAGAATTGTTAGAAATTTCAGGTAAAAAATTCCCTTTAACCTTAACAGATGTAGTCTTTATAATTGCTCCTCGAATCAATGCTGCTGGACGAATAAGAAGCGGACGAATGGCAGTTGAATTAATGATTTCTGAAGACCAAGAAGAAATGCAGCGTTTAGCTAAAGAAATCAATGCTGATAATTTGGAACGAAGAAGTTTAGACCAACAAATTACAGAAGAAGCACTGCTACAAATCGAAGATAATCCTGATTTCGAAAAAGCGTCTTCAACCGTTGTGTTCGATGCTTCTTGGCACAAAGGCGTTGTAGGAATTGTTGCATCACGTTTGATTGAAAGATATTATCGCCCTACAATTGTTTTGACAGAAAGCAATGGACTTGTTGGTGGTTCGGCGCGCAGTGTTTCTAATTTCGACTTGTATAAAGCACTAACAGAATGTGAGGATTTACTCGAACAATTTGGTGGACATCAGCACGCAGCAGGTATGACTTTGAAAAAAGAAAATCTAGAAGCTTTTAAAAAACGATTTGATGAGGTTGTAAAGAAAAATCTGACCTCTGAAAACAAACTTCCGATTCAAGAAATAGATGTTCAAATCGAACTCAATGAAATTCATAGCGAAGAAGAATATTACAAAATCCCAAGATTAAAGCGAATAATCGAATCATTTGAACCACATGGACCTGGAAATATGAAGCCTGTTTTTTATAGTACTAATTTATTTGCTTCAGATTCTAGACTTTTGAAAGAAGCGCATTTGAAACTAAAGGTCATTCAGCCAAATTCTAAATTAAGTTATGATGCAATTGGTTTTAACTTGGCGCACAAAGAATTAGAAACGGTTAGTGGTATTCCATTTGAAATGGCTTTTACTTTAGAAACCAATGAATTTAACGGTAAAAAAAGTGTGCAGTTGAACATAAAAGACATCCGAGGAATGGAGATTGGGGAGTAATAGATTGCAAATTTGAAGATTGCTCCACCGCGGCTGACCCTCATTCCCTCTCCGCCGCGGCGGACCCTCATTCTCTCATTCTCTCAAATCCAACTCCGTCTCCACTTCCCAATTCGCTCTAACTTTCACAGGTGTCGAGAAATAAATCATTGTCTCAGCCATTTTTTGCTCCTTCACATTTATTGGGTCCCAAGTTCCGTTTTGGTTGCTGTCTATCAATAAGCGGAACGAATATTCACCCGGAATTAAATTTTGAAATGGAATACTCAGCGTTGCAGGTGATAAAATCGATTCTGCAATTACTTTGTTTTTTTGCATTAAATGTAACACCCCATTTTCGATTCCTTGGCTAAGTTTTACATTCAAAGAACCAAGTTCGCGCTCACTTCTTAAATTAATCATCAAACTCGTTTTGGAATTTCCCATTCCAGATTTTCCAATTATTGCATTTTCTTCTATTTGTAAAATAAAGGCACGCACGTCTTTTGAGCCTAGCACTAAGTCGAACGATTGAATGTTTTTCTTTCCTTCAAATTTAACTTCTGAAGAATCTTTTGCGGATAAAAATTTGAACTTCGTAAAATCTATTTCTTGAATGTAGTCGTTGATTTCTAGTTGAATAAAGTCGGTAAAACCATTTTCAATCTCAATGTATTTCGGCTTAAGTTTTGTTTTTCGATCTTTCTCCGAATAACGAATCGAAAGTGTGTCTTGATTTAAAATCAGTTGCAAAGGATTCAATTCCGTTTTACCAATTGCAAACAGCAAACTGTCTTTTCCAGCCGCAATGAAATCAGTTCGAGCAAATTCTTTGTCGTTGTATAAAATCTTTGTAAGTACTGAATCTTCAGGTACGTGAACACTAATCAAACCGGGCGCTAAAACTTGTGCGTTGCCAATTTTATTCGTTCTCAAAGGAGATGAAACGCGCAATTTCAAAGTGTCACGAAAAGCAGTATCAATTGAAATGGGTTCAAAATTCCAGTCTTGCGCTTCGTCTTTTTGAATGATTAAATCGTTGTTTTTGTCGTTGAACGCTTTTAGGAAGTAGTTTCCAGCTTTTAAAGATTGTAATTTCACACTTCCATTAGCAATTGTTTTGGCGAAATAACGCGGTTTTTCAGCTTGCAAAGAGTCAAATAAACCGACCACAACCTTAGCTTCTGGCTTGTTTGAAAACGCATCTTTCACAATAGCATTAAGTTGTAAAGTGTCGATTATTGGACCTGTGGAAAAGGTTATTTGCATCAAAGAATCGTTGCCTTCTGTGACATCTTTTACTGCGCCGTTGAGGTATAAAGTGTAGGTTGTATTGGGCAAAAGCGATTCTTTCCAATTCAAGTTTAAGGTCTTTTTAGTCAATTTCGCTTCAACTTTTGCATCTGAAGGAACAAGAAAAATAGTTTCTGTTGGTTTGTTCAAAAGGATGAATTCATCGAACGTGATTTCAATAGAATTACCAGAGAAATTCGTCGTTCCAGCAACTAAATTTGTTTTTTGAATTTGAGGTGCGATTTCATCTTCAGCTCCACCCGTGATAGAACCTACTTGTGCGCAACTTGCCAACAAGAGAATTGCAAAAATTAAAGGTGTGAAACGAGCCATCTACAAAGTTCTTCTAAATAATGAGCATCTGTCGTGTCAAATGAATTTAATGATTCGCTGTCAACATCTAAAACGCCAATGACTGCTCCATCTTTCAGTAATGGAACCACAATTTCACTTTTAGAAAGCGAGCTACAAGCAATATGTCCAGGAAATTGTTCAACATCTTCCACCACAATTGTTGCTTTTGATTCCCAAGAAGCACCACAAACGCCACGACCTTTTTGAATGCGTGTGCAGGCAACAGGCCCTTGAAATGGACCTAGCACTAATTCGTCTGTCTTCACTAAATAAAAACCAACCCAGAAAAATCCAAACGTTTCTTTCAAGGCCGCAGCAACATTTGATAAGTTGGCAATTGCGTCTGTTTCGTTTCCTATTAATGCGTGAATTTGCGGCAGGAGTTGCTCGTATTTTTCTGCTTTTGAACCACTTGCTATTATTAAATCTTCAGCCATAATCAATAATTTGGAGGACAAAATGGTGATTAAACCATCGTTTGACAAAGATAACATTTAAAATTTCTTCAATATTTGGATTTTCATTACAAACTTCAAAAAAGCATTTAATCCATTGAAATGGATGAATCATTCACATTTAAACACATAGGCTCGGGATTAAACTTGAGCCTACGTGTAAAATTTCCACGAAATAAAATGGTTTTCAACCATTTATCTTTACAACACAATTTTTCGATTCACGGCAATTTCGATTGGTCGCTCTTCCTCACTCATTTTGAAGCTTTCCGCTTTCGTTTAGGTGCGGGGAGGATTTTCTAGACATGTTGGTTTGTAGAGAATGAATATTTATATTTGTTTGAACGATAAAAAAGCACAATTTACTCCTAACAACATGGATATTCAAAAAGAAATAATCTATCAAACGATAAAGGAAATCATCCTTCAAGCACGGCAACGTATTTTTCGCGCAGCAAATTCCACCCTACTTGAAACCTATTGGCTTATCGGTCAAACCATTGTAGAAGACGAGCAAAATGGAAACTTAAAAGCCGAATACGGAAAAGCTACTTTGAAGAATTTAGCCCGGCAACTCACTATCGATTTTGGGAAAGGATACGATTATACCAATCTTACCAATATGCGTAAATTTTATCTTGCATTCTCAATTCTTGACACATTGCGTCAAGAATTGAGTTGGAGTCATTATCGCGTGATTTCCAGACTAGATACGGCACAAAAAAGAGAATATTACATCCATGAAGTACTTGCAAATAATTTGACCATAAGGCAGTTACAACGCTCAGTAAATACCCTTTCATACGAAAGAACAATAAAACATTCTCCAACAAAAAACGGAACACCAACGATTCAAAACCTCATCAAAGATCCAAATATTTTTGATTTTCTTGGTTTACCACAAGCTATAAAAAACACCGAGCGTTCCATTGAAACTGCAATCATTAATCACCTTCAAACCTTTTTGTTGGAATTTGGAAAAGGATTTGCTTTTGTGGCAAGACAACAACATATCGTCACGGATACACACGATTTTTTCATAGACTTAGTTTTTTACAACTATTTATTAAAGTGTTTTGTCATCGTGGAATTGAAAGCAGATGAACTTACGCACCAAGATATTGGACAACTCGATATGTATGTTAGAATGTATGACGATTTGAAACGCGGTGTTGATGATAACCCTACAATTGGAATTTTGCTTTGCACAGAAAAAGATGAAACAATTGTGAAATATTCTGTATTGAACGACCACAACAATTTGTTCGCGAGTAAATATTTACTTTATCTACCTAAAGAGGAGGAACTAAAACAACTCATCGAACAAGACCGAATTGAATTTGAACTCAATAAGGAAGAATAATAATCCAACCACATTTAAAACACATAGGCGCGGGTTTAAACCCGAGCCTATGTGTAAAATTCCCCCTTTGAAGGGACAAAGTGGGATCAATTAATCATTTTAACACAATTTTTTTCGAACCGCGTCGGTATTTTGATTTGCGATCGATTAA
>CALPMC020000149.1 GCA_943324565.2 Chitinophaga pinensis
CAAACAGTCAAAGATGGTAATGGGTTTATAAAATCCTTTTATACCAATGGAGTTGCGAAAGAAATGTACACGTTTAAAGACGGTTTAAAAACGGGGGTTTTTGAGGAACGAACGGCGAACGGCGTACTTTCAGTTGCTGGGGAATTTGTTAATGGGAAGAAAAATGGACCTTGGGAATATTATTTCTTCGATGGAACCTTAGAAAAAAAGGAAAATTTCATTAATGATTCGTTACATGGAAGTTATGTGGTTTATTATTCAGACGGAAAAATCGATACTGAAGGAACTTATAATTTAGGCAAGAAAACTGGAAAATGGACTTGGAATACCGAAAATGGAAACGTTGAAATGACGGGTTCTTTTGTTGAAGATAAACAAGATGGAAAATGGGAATATTACTACCCTGATGGTGGCCTTTCTTATACTGCTTATTTTGACAAAGGGAAAAAGACTGGAACTTGGCGCTATTTGTATGAAAATGGAAGAGAATTTAAAAAAGGCGATTTTGTAAACGACCAAAAAGAAGGATTGTGGCAGACATGGTATGAAACAGGAACGCTTTTAATGTCTGGAAGTTACCACGAAGGAAAAGAAACAGGTGATTGGCAAAACTTCTGGGATAATGGAAAACTAAAGAATAAATCGACTTTCAAAAAAGGAATGCTAAATGGCGAGTGGTTTTCTTATACCCCCGATGGAACTTTGGTTTTGGAAGGTCACTACAAAAAGAATTTACAAATCAAAGAATGGCGAGACTATTATAACAACGGACGTTTGAAGGAAGTAAATCACTTTAAAATTCTTACGCGTAAAAATTATTCAAATGGTGTTGCAGTGATGGGAATGAAAGAAACGGTGAGCGAACCACACGGGAAATACGAAGCTTACTCACAAATTGACTTTCAAATCAAGGCGAAAGGGCAGTATAAAAACGGAGTTAAACATGGAACTTGGTACGATTACTATCCTGGAGGAGTTGTTCCAACAATAATTTCAGAATACAAAAACGGTAAATTACACGGTACTTTTAAACAGCTGGGACGTAGGGGAGAGGTGATGCATGAAATCAGTTACAAAGATGGATTGAAAGATGGTTTATTCACTATCTACACACCTAACGGACAAGTTGCAGTTCAGAAAATGTTCAGTAAAGGTCACGAAATGCGTAAAAAAGAAGGAGGAAACATGATGAATCCTTGATGAAATGTTTGCCACAAATTAAAGTGGTAGTTTTATTTGAGTTTGTTTTTTTGAAAGAAATAACGAAAGTTCCGCAGTGTTTCCAATTAAAGTTCCGCAGGGTTTCCAACGAAAGTTTCGCAGGATTTCAAATCCTGCGAAACTTTCTTATACTTAATGACTATTTCATTAAATTCGACATACTTTAATTTCTTTGTAGATGCCTGAAATATTTGAATTAAATAATCGAAATGGCCTGCGTTGTGAGATTTCAACCTTAGGTGCAACACTTTTTTCTTTTTCATTTACCAAGCAATCAGGAGAAATAATACCATTGATTTTGAGTTACGCAGCGCAAGAAAAATATGTTGATGAAACTCAAAGAGACACTCAATATCTCGGGAAAACGATTGGAAGATTTGCAGGGAGAATTAGAAACTCAGGAAACACTTTAATTGATAAATCGATCCCTGAAAACGAAATTCTACTTCACAGCGGAAAATGTGGAATTAGTTTTAAAAACTGGGAATGCGTTACCTATCAAAACGACGCTGAATTATCATTTTTAACCTTGCGTTGTGATGTAAAATCAAAAGAGGACGGTTTTGTAGGAGATTTATACATCGAAGCTAAATTTGAATTAACGATTAATCGAGGATTAGAAATTACTTACACAGCTTCAACACAAACCGAAACACTTATTAATTTAACAAATCACGCTTATTTCAATCTCGGACAGAAATCTTCTATTCTTGGGCATTTGCTTCAGATAAACGCCAAAGAAAAACTAATGCTAGACAAACATTTGTTGCCCACGGGCGAGAAAAGTATAATTTCACTTAGCTCAGAAGACTATCTAATTGAAAGAGAAATCAATTCGAATTTTACGCCTTTAGATACGGTGTATTTGATGGATGAAACAGCAGAGCCAATTGTGAAACTTGCCTCCGCAGAAGTTAGTATTTCACTTGAAGTTTTTAGCAATCAACCAATTTGTGTCGTCTATACTCCTCAATTTGTTAATGACGTAAATTTTGAAATTCAATTCCCTGCCATTTGCTTCGAAACGCAAGGCTTTCCGGATTGCATTAATCATGGTAATTTCCCAAGTAATATTCTGAGAAAGGGGGAGGAATATATGCATAGGACGAGGTATGCGGTAAGGGAAATATCAAAAAAGCCAATTTAAATTGGCTTTTTTGATCGAGGTTTTAAAGTAAAATCACTCTCCAGGCTGAGAATAATTTCCTTCTAGTACTTTACAGCAATTTGTTTCTTCTTTAATTCTTTTTACTTCTAAATAAACTACCCAATCATCTTGAATATTTAATGTAATTGAATAAGAACCATATACTGTTATGTATTTTCCTTGGGCATTTTTTTTTACATTTACTTTCACATCAGATGGACAATCACATTTTTCAATGTAGCCGTACTCAAGCAAAATATCAAAAGAGCCATTGTCTAATTTTTCAGCCATCATACACGGCCCACCACCAGAACCTTCGTGACATAAGTTTTGTCCAAAAGATTGGTTAATTCCAATGTGTAAAAATAATAGTATTAATACTTTTTTCATGATTTTATTTTAAGGATGAATTGATAAAATAGTTGTTTTAATTTACAAGTTTAAAATACATATGACAATATGATTCTTGGGTTTTAGTAATCGTGAATTTATATTCAACACCATTTTTTGTCATAATCAAAATATCTCCTGCCAATTTAGAAAAGGCCCAACCTTCTAAAGCATCAAATCCATCAGTATCCAACCTTGAAACACCAATTTGTTGATTTAGAGAAGGATCCCATTGAACAGAACTTTCAGAAAAATTATTACCACTATATTTATTAAAATTCGTCGCAAATATTTTTATTCTATTTTGAGTCTTTATTACTTCAAAAAAAACTGTTTTTGAAGTATTCATTCCACTAAATAAAAAATCTGTTTTTCCCCATTCTGCTTGATGTGAATTGGTTAAATACATTGCAGCGTTATAAATAGATTTAATTTGACCATTTGGTAAAGTACATTTTACAAATCTTTCATCAGTCAAATTGCCGTAAGCATCTTTTTTATACCCTTGCTCAACTTTTGTAATTTTAGAAAATACTACTTTACACTGCGAATAGACAATTGCATTTGTAAATGCCATTGTTAATGTTAAAAAAATTGTTTTCATTATGTTGTTTTAAATTATTACATATTTATTATTGTTCAAACTGACTATTTGTATACTCATTCATTAACTCATTCATTAGTTTATCAGCTTTTTCTATGTCAGATTCCTTGAATTTGATTTTATCTTTTTCAATTTGAATGGTTGAATTAAAATCTTTTTCACCCATTACTGGATCACCAATAAAAAACGTGACAAAGATTTTATTTTTTTCAATTTTTCGAACTAAAAATTGTTTTTCTGTTCCTACGTTTGGTATAGATAAATAAATTAACTCATTGTCTAATGAACTAACATAAAAATAGAATCTATTAAAATAGTCACTTCCATCTTCATGAAAATGAATTGTTACTATATAGTCTTTGGAATTATCGCCATTATAATCTCCTGATTTTATTTCTCTATTTTCTAAAACTCCATATGTTTGAAATTTCTTCCTATTAATTTTAAGAAAGTTCTCAACTTTATCTAAAACCTCTTTTTCAGTTAGCTCTTTTTTCTGTTCTTCATTTTCAGTTGACTTTTCTTTTTTAGAAATTTCATTTGAACTCTTCTCATGCTTTATTTTAGAGTTATTGTCTTTAGAAGTATCACACGATTGTATAATAACAGCTAACATAAGTATTAATATATAAGATCTAGTCATAAAATATATGTAATTATTTTGCTATTGAATTGTTCTAACTGGCCTCACACGAAACTCACTTTTTTTACTAGCAACACCTTGACCAAAACTTTCTGGGCCATTTGGAGTAAACCCAACGGCAGTGTAATTTGAACCATTTACTCCCCAATGATTAGCGTAATTGCCACCCCAAGTATCAATATTTCTGCCCATAATCATCAACTCAGCATTTGTTGGTAATCGCCACCCATCGCCAAGTTGACTACATAAAGAAACAGCCATATCCCAATCCATAACATCCTTGTCATAGGTTTCATTTAATGGACTTAATTTTTTATACGTTAAATATTTATCATAAATTTCAAAGTTCCCTCCTTCAATTCTTTTATAAATTGGTCTAGCAGGTGCAACTTCTTGCGGAGCCAAAAAGAGATTTAAAATCTCACAACTTGGTAAAATGATTCCTAGTGAAATCATTAAAAGGAAGTATTTAATTTTCATAGATTAATTTTATTTTTTTACTACTCTCAAGATTTTCAAGTTTCGTTCTTATTGAAAAGTCACAAGGTTTCTAATTAGAGTGGTAAAATTAATGGCAACCCAAAAGAGTAAGCATAGTTTTATTATTCTTATCGTTCAAAATACTCAAATAGTTCAGATTGTTCATTTCGTTCAAA
>CALPMC020000150.1 GCA_943324565.2 Chitinophaga pinensis
ATTCACTCCTTGCACCGCATTTCGAAATTCACAGGAAAAGACGGTTCTGTTCCGAAAATGAACAAATTAGGAACGCAAGCTTGGAGTACTTTAAAAAATAAAACGAAGAAAAAAATCAAGGAATTGGCCTTCGATTTGATTCAATTATACGCAAAACGCAGAAGTCAACCGGGCTTTGCTTTTACACCCGATACGTATTTGCAAAACGAGTTGGAAGCATCATTTATGTATGAAGATACACCCGACCAATACAAGGCAACGCAAGATGTTAAAAAGGATATGGAAGCGTCCCGTCCGATGGACAGATTGGTGTGTGGAGACGTTGGTTTTGGTAAAACAGAAGTAGCGATGCGTGCAGCTTTTAAAGCAGTTACAGACAGCAAACAAGTTGCACTTTTAGTTCCGACTACGATTTTGTCGATGCAACATTACCGCAGTTTCAAGGAGCGATTGAAAGATTTTCCGTGTACAGTGGATTACATCAATCGTTTTAAAAGTGCCAAAGAAACGACAGAAACACTGAAAAAATTAGCCAACGGCGAAATTGATATTTTGGTTGGAACGCACGCCATTGTTGCAGAACGTGTGAAATTCAAAGACTTAGGTTTGATGATTATCGACGAAGAGCAAAAGTTTGGTGTGGCAGTAAAAGATAAATTGAAAACGATTCGTACTTCGGTTGACACATTGACCTTAACCGCAACTCCGATTCCGAGAACCTTGCAGTTTTCGTTGATGGGTGCACGTGATTTAAGCATTATCAATACACCGCCGCCGAACCGTCAACCCGTTTTGACAGAAATTATTTCTTTTGACGAAGAACTGTTGCGCGATGCCATTTCGTATGAGGTAACGCGTGGTGGACAAGTCTTTTTCGTGAACAATCGCCTTTCAAATATCCGTGAGATTTCGGGAATGATTTCGCGTTTGTGTCCCGGCGTTCGCGTGGGAATTGGCCACGGACAAATGGATGGCAAGCAGTTGGAAAAAGTGATGTTGGATTTCATTGAAGGACGTTACGATGTCTTGTTGGCAACGACGATTATCGAATCGGGAATTGATATTTCCAACGCAAATACCATTATCATCAACGACGCACAAAACTTCGGATTGAGTGATTTACACCAGTTGCGAGGTAGAGTAGGTCGAAGCAATAAAAAAGGATTCTGTTACTTGATTGCTCCGAAATTCAGCGTGATGACTTCCGAAGCGCGCAAACGTTTGGAGGCTTTGGTTCAATTCTCGGATTTAGGTTCAGGATTCAACATTGCGATGAAAGATTTGGATATTCGCGGCGCAGGAAATATGTTGGGAGGCGAACAAAGCGGATTCATTTCTGAGATAGGCTTTGAGATGTACCAAAAGATCCTCAACGAAGCGATGCAGGAATTGCGCGAAAGCGAGTTCAAAGAATTATTCGACGAGCGCCAAACCGATTCGTTTCATTCGTTTGTGCAAGATTGCATTTTCGAAACCGATATGGAAGTCCGAATTCCAGATAATTACGTGAACAACGTTGCCGAGCGTTTGAGCTTGTATCAAGAATTAGACAACCTGAAAAACCAAGAAGAATTGGAAGCTTTCGCCACGCGTTTGAAAGACCGTTTTGGTCCCGTTCCGAAGGAAGTGAAAGAATTGTTGTTCTCGTTCCAGTTGCGTTGGTTGGCACAAAACATGGGCTTGGAGCGTTTGGTGATTAAATCTGGAAAAATGGTCGGTTATTTCATTGCCAATCCACAATCGCCATTCTTTGAAACAGAAACCTTCACCACACTTCTGAACCGTATTATGACCATCGGACAAGGTTACCGCTTGGTGCAGCAAAACGAAAAATTACGTTTGATGATTGAACCGGTGAAACACATCAAGGATGCTTTTGAGAAATTGGGAGTTTTGATGGGGTAATTTTTTATATTCAGCTAATGACAGAAAACCAACATAAAAAATCAGGTAACGGAATTGTAATTGCAGCAGCCGATGGTGTTTCGTCAAAAAATTACGCTCAAAGCATTTCAATGGGATCGGCACTTGGCGTGGCTTTCGGAGCGAAATTAGACATCATCAAAAACAAAAAGTAATTTGGCTACAATAGTTCGTTCGCTAAATTCGCCAATTTAGAACGTTAACTTTTCCTTTTTTGCCATCCTTTTTTTGTGGAAGGTCTACATGCTAATGTTCACATTAACAACTTCTTAATATTGGAATAATCTTTTTAAAACAAATATTTTAAAACGGACAATTTTTCTAAAATCGTTTTTTCAAGTTGTAAATCTATTTTCTCAGATTCAATTTTTCTTGCTTCAAAAGATGCTAAGGTGTTTAATAGTATGTTTTCTGTTTGATTTGGATAATTTACGTGAATCGATTGTCCTTGACTTAACCACAAATTAATCGTTCTATGATGTGCTAAATTAAGACTTTCAAGAACAGTGACACCCATTTTTTCGAGCACAGCTGCATTACAATATTGTTCATATTGATTTTTCATTGGAATAACCAATAATTTCTTTTTCAAATATAAAGTTTCAGCTGGCAATTCGAATCCTGCTCCGCACAAAACTCCTTTACAATTGATTAAATGTTTCTGAAAATTTTCTTGGTCTATTGGATGAAAAGTTACGTTGCTAATGGTGTTCTTCGAAAGTGTGTGTTTTGAAAAAACCTCCCATTTAACAGGGAATAATTGAAGAAATCGAAGAAGTACTTCATCGTGAAAAGCAGGAAGATAAACAGTGTAATAATCTTGATTTTGAGTTTCAATATTTTGTAAGGCTCTACGAATAACAGGTGTATAAATATTATCATCAAAAGCATCGAAATGAAAACCAACTTTATGTTTTGTCGGACAATTGTGATTGAGTATGTATTTTCCAATTCTGTTATTTACAGATGTTTTAGGAGAATTTGGATGAATAACACCTGCTTGATGACTCATTTCTACACAAGGAATTCCATGCATTAAAGCTGACCATGCTGAAACGGGTTCAAAATCAGTGATTACTAAATTAAATTGCTTCACAGGAAAAGTACGGATTTCGTTCAAAAAGTCAATTGGATGCGATTTGAAAACTGTTCGTAATAAATCGATATTTCCATTTTTTCCACTCAAGAATGTCAAACCTGTTTTTTTGTAATGTATGTCAAAATTGGTTTGAATTTGCGATTGAGTGCCACTCACTAAAACTGTTGTATCAACATATTTATTCAAAAGTGGAACGATTTCTTCGGCACGTGAAAGATGGCCGTTTCCAGTTCCTTGTATGGCATATAAAACTTTCATTACGCTTTGAAATTTAAGTTTGAAATAACATCTTCAAATAGTTGTTCATAGTTCAATGCATTTGTGTTTTGATTTTCATGATATTTGCTATAGATTTCTGTGGTATTGGGATCGTGTTTGTACAAACGCCATTCACCGTAATTGTATTCCAAAGCAGTAGAATTTTCAACCCAATCACCCGAATTAAGATAAGTAACAGAACCTCCAGAATTAGTTTTTATTTTTTTAATTTGCGGTTGGTGAATGTGTCCGCAGACCACATATTGAAATCCGTTCTCTATTGCGATTTCTGCAGCTGTTTCTTCAAAATTGTTTACGTATTTAATGACACCTTTCACGCTGTCTTTAACTTTTTTCGAAAGAGAAATCCTCCCTTTACCCATTTTTTCACTGAACCAATTCACAATTGTATTTATAATGATCAACAAATCGTAACCTTTTCCGCCTAGTTTTGCAATCCATTTCGAATGCTTCATTGTGGTATCAAAGACATCGCCGTGAAAAAACCAAGCGTTTCCAGTTTTCAAAGGCAAAATGAGTTTGTTTTGAATTTCAAAATTTCCAATTTTAAAACCTTTAAATTTTCGTAGCATTTCATCGTGATTTCCAGTTATGTAGTAAACCTTTGTTTCTTTAGATAAAAGAGTCGCAATTTCTTTTACGACTTGCATGTGGTCTGCTGGAAAATAATGTTTACTGAATTGCCAAATATCTATGATGTCTCCGTTAAGGATTAGAATTTCAGGTTGAATAGACCGAAGGTATGCTACCAATTCATTAGCTCTAGATCCATACGTTCCTAGATGTACATCTGAAATGACAACAATTTCAACTTTTCTTTTTGGACTCATGTTTAAAAATTTGGTCAAATATCCGAATTGACTATTGATTGAATTTTAACTTAGAATTATGATTTAAAAACATTTTAACTCTTTGATGTTGAAAGTAATACAAGTTTTATTTTAACTTAATATTTTGTTGTTTTATCTTTTATTTCACCACCCTTTTAAAAAAGCTATAGATACACGGACTTACTGCTCGGAAATACATCCTATCAAACACTTCTTTGAGAAGTTGGCTGTTTTGGTCGGTAGAAAAAACTCTGTTTTTGGAATAATTAGTTATTTTAAGCGCTAAATCGGGTTTTACATAGATTTAATTATCCTAAAATCATTACCTTAAGTCTTTTAATAAACTAGTAATTTTTTTTAAGCGTTTTTTATATTCTTAAATTCAAATAACAAATGCAACTTTTAGATTTGATGGGATGATAAACTTCAAAACAGGAGAGAAATCAGAAGATTCCTCTCTCTGTTTCTGGAAAGGTTATTAAATTACCCCGTTAAATCGCCAAAAATAAAGTTGTAATG
>CALPMC020000151.1 GCA_943324565.2 Chitinophaga pinensis
GATACTTTTAGAACCTTAACAGCAGTTGATAGTGTGATTTTGGTGATCGACTGTGCGAATGGTGTCGAGGAGCAAACGAAAAAACTGATGGAAGTATGTCGCATGCGCAAGACTCCCGTGATTATTTTCATCAACAAAATGGACCGCGATGGTAAAGACCCATTTGAATTATTGGACGAATT
The DNA here is from genome assembly GCA_943324565.2 of Chitinophaga pinensis. Classification (GTDB taxonomy): domain Bacteria; phylum Bacteroidota; class Bacteroidia; order Flavobacteriales_D; family Crocinitomicaceae; genus UBA952. The sequence goes on from CALPMC020000151.1 coordinate 183, forward strand.
GGAGAAAACGCTTGATATTCACGTTCGACCTTTGACTTGGCCGATTGGGATGGGAGATCGTTTCCAAGGAGTTTACAACATTTACCAAAAAGGCTTGAATTTATTTTCAGCCAACAAAACAAAAATATCAAGTGATGTCGTTTCGATTTCAGATATTTATGACGTATCTTTGGATGAAATTGTTGGAGAAAAACCTGCTGAAGAGTTACGTGATGAACTAGAAACAATTGAAGGTGTTTATAACCCTTTTGATCGAGAAGATTATCTTGCTGGCGATGTTGCACCCGTTTTCTTTGGCTCAGCAGTAAACAACTTCGGAGTTCGCGAATTATTAAATACATTCTGTGAAATTTCACCTTCTCCTCGTGGAAGAGATTCCGACAAAAGAAGAGTGGAACCTAGCGACGATAAATTCAGCGGTTTCGTTTTTAAAATTCATGCCAACCTAGACCCAAAACACCGCGATAGAATTGCTTTCTTGCGTGTCGTTTCTGGTAAATTTGAACGGAACACTTTTTATTATCATGTGCGCAATGAGAAAAAAATGAAATTTCCAAATCCAACTTCATTTATGGCACAAGATAAAAGTGTGATTGACGAAGCATTCCCTGGTGATGTTGTTGGCTTGTATGACACAGGGAATTTCAAAATTGGCGACACCATGACAGAGGGTGAAGTGATGATGTATAAAGGAATTCCGAGCTTTTCACCTGAAATATTCCAAGAATTGGAGAATTTAGATCCAATGAAAACAAAACAATTGGAAAAAGGAATTCGCCAGTTGATTGATGAAGGAGTAGCGCAATTATTCATTCAGCAACCTGGAAACAGAAAAATCGTTGGAACTGTTGGACAACTGCAATTTGAGGTAATCAGCCACCGCTTAATTCATGAATATGGTGCAAACTGTCGTTTCGTTCCGAGAAATTATTTTAAAGCGTGCTGGATCACAACCGACAATCAAGAGCAATTAGAATCGTTCAAACGCGCGAAATCAAATTATTTAGCTTTGGACAAAGATGACAATCTAGTTTTCCTTGCTGAAACAACCTTCTTATTGCAAATGGCAGAAAAAGATTATCCAGATTTAACTTTCCACAAAACTTCAGAGTTCATGCTGGAAGTGTAATTGGATTTTTAATTTTTTAATCGTAATTCTTGATTAGAATTGTAATTCTAAGGAAATTTAAGCAAATCCTTTTTCTAAATAATACTTATTTTAAAGTCACTCATACGATATTACAAAAATATCTTCATCTTTTTGTTTGAAGAATTTCTCAGAACGTGCGTATGCTTCCAAGGTATTTAAATTATTTAGCATTTTCAATTCTTTTCTAGTTTCTTGTAATTGATGCGCCATGTCTATTTTGTGAGCTTTCAACTTGTTCAATTTATTTCTTTGATTCACGAGCATAAAGATGTCCATATCATCTAAGAAAAGAAAGTAAATCAAGAATATAAAGAAAGTAATGACATACTTATTTCTAACATATTTGTTGGCAAAAAATCGTTTCAATTTGTCCATGCTCAAAATTGCACAAAAAAAAAGGAAACCTTTCGATTTCCTTCCATTTTTATTAATAAAGAAATGTTATTATTCTATTGTTCTTTACAACTATTCATTTTCCCTTCATAGAATGCTATGAAATCTTTGTCATCACCAAACCACTCTTTGACTTTATTCAATAATAAACAAGTATTTGTGTTGTTTTTCTCAATCAGCGGTAGAATTTGAGCTGATAGAATAATTCCTGTTTTCAACACTAATTTATCTGCATCTGTGAACTTATCAATTTTTTCTAATTTCAATAAGTTTGGAATTTCAACTTTCCATATAGCGCTGGCATTTTTTGAATCTTTAGCTTGAAAACGAATTGCTGCTTCTAAAAATTTAACTGCGATAGGGTTTTTAGTAATAGTTGAATACTGCTCAATTCCTTCACTCAATTCCTCTTGAAGGGTAAGTTTTTTATTTGGGTCTTTACCGTTGTAAAATATAGGATAGCCATTTTCATCCTCTAGTTTGAAAATAACACCATTATTCAATATTTCAGTTTGAAAACCATTTAACCACATTTTATGTACTGGAGTTAAAAAAATTCCATTTTGGTCCATTTCTATAGCTGTTGCAACAGAATTAATTGCCTCATCATAAGGTTCTTGAATTTGTGCATCTTTAATGTCTTTGCGATACATTCCGTAATATCCTTTTGCTAAGAAAATAGTTGGAGTTGGGTCACCTGCAAATTTTGGTTTTATTACATAATCAGCAGATTTTTTAACTAACTTCACGAAATTACTGTCTGCATGAATTTGAGTTAATTCATCTAAGTTATTTGTAACGGTAATAAATGCTTCCTCTTCAACCTCTATATCCGTTTCTTCCTCTTCTTCTTCACCATTTTTTAATTTTTTATTTACCGAGTACGTTGTTGCAACAGCAACATCATAATTTCCCACTTTATTGAATTTTAGTTCTACAGATGCCGCGTTTAATGCTCCACCAACAACTTCCCAATCTTTATCTTTTACACCTGATATTGACCAAGCTGTACCCACTTCTTTAGTTCCAGCTGCAACAAATGAAGCATCTAATTTTACTGTATTATTGCCCGGGCGATCTTCCTCTTCATCTAACGTCAAAATTCGTTTATTCGATTTTAAACTTAAAGAAGGTTTTTGTCCGAAAGAAACTCCAGTCAATAAAGTAATTGCAAGAGCTAAAGTTAGACGAAATAGTAAAGTAGTTTTCATGTTTTTCAATTTTATTACTTTGCGGTTTTCAATTATTGTGCCGAATTTACAAAATTATTCGTGGCTTTGAATAAGTAGATGCAATATATCTTGTGCTGCCTTCGAAATTTTTGTTCCAGGACCGTAAATCCCGAACACACCTGCCTCATATAAGAAGTCATAGTCTTGTTTTGGAATCACTCCCCCAGCAACGACCATGATGTCGGATCTTCTCATTTTACTTAGAGCTTCAACCACTGCAGGAACTAAGGTTTTGTGACCTGCTGCTAAAGAAGAAACACCTAAAATGTGCACATCGTTTTCTATAGCTTGACGAGCAGCCTCTTCTGGAGTTTGAAATAAAGGACCTATGTCTACGTCAAAACCAATATCTGCGAACGAAGTAGCGATTACTTTTGCACCACGATCGTGACCATCTTGTCCCATTTTTGCAATCATAATTCGCGGACGACGGCCTTCTAGTTTAGCGAATGTTTCCACCAATTCCATGGCTTTTGCAAAATCTTCATCTTTCATAGCTTCTTTTGAATATACACCACTTATTGAACGAATAGTCGCTGTATAACGACCGTAAACATTTTCAAGTGCAGTTGATATCTCACCCAAAGTACAACGCGCTTGTGCACAACGAACAGCAATTTCTAATAAATTTCCATTTGAATTTCGGGCAGCATCTTCCAATTCTTGCAATAATACTTTTACGTTTTGATTGTTGCGATTGGCTTTTACATCTTGCAAACGTTTGATTTGAGAATCTTTCACTTTTGCATTGTCAACTTCTAATATCTCAATTTGTGAAGCTTCATTGTGCTCATAGCGATTCACCCCAACGATTATATCTTTTCCTGAATCAATACGTGCTTGCTTTCTCGCCGCAGCTTCTTCAATGCGCATTTTTGGAATACCAGTTTCAATAGCTTTCGCCATTCCCCCTAATTCTTCAACTTCTTCAATCAAATTCCAAGCTTCGTTAACTAATTCATTTGTCAAGGTCTCCACATAATAACTACCTGCATATGGATCGATGAAACGCGTAATTCCAGTTTCTTGTTGTAAGTATATTTGCGTATTTCGAGCAATACGAGCTGAAAAATCTGTAGGTAAAGCGATGGCCTCATCCAATGCGTTTGTATGTAATGATTGAGTTCCTCCTAATGCAGCGGCCAATGCTTCAATGCAAGTTCTAGCAACGTTATTAAATGGATCTTGTTCTGTCAATGACCAACCCGATGTTTGGCAATGTGTGCGCAAAGCAAGAGATTTTTGACTCGTTGGATTGAATTCTTGTACTAATTTCGACCAGAGTAAACGACCAGCGCGCATTTTGGCAATTTCCATGTGGTGATTCATTCCGATAGCCCAGAAAAAACTCAAACGTGGCGCAAATTCATCAATTTTTAAACCAGCTTTTAATCCCGTTCTAATGTATTCCAAACCATCAGCTAATGTATATGCCAACTCAATTGCAGCTGTCGCTCCAGCTTCTTGCATGTGGTAACCAGAAATTGAAATCGAGTTGAATTTGGGCATTTTCTGAGAAGTGAATTCAAAAATATCAGCAATGATACGCATCGATGGAGTTGGTGGATAAATGTAAGTGTTACGCACCATGAACTCCTTTAAAATATCGTTTTGAATCGTGCCAGCTAAAGAAGATACATCAACACCTTGTTCAATTGCAGC
>CALPMC020000152.1 GCA_943324565.2 Chitinophaga pinensis
AAAGCACGTAGATACATAACACTATAAACTATGAAGAAGGCACTTTTAATTCTTGGTTTAACACTACTTGGTAATAGTTTTGTTTCCATTGCACAAGATCCTACGTTCACGCAGTTTTATTCCAATCCAATTTATTTGAATCCAGCTTTGGCAGGTTCAACGGGTTGTCCGCGTGTTGCTTTGAATTATAGAAATGAGTGGCCACAACTTACTGGAAATTATGTGACTTACAGCGCTGCTTTTGATACCTATGCGAAAAGTATTTCTGGCGGAATTGGCATTATTGCTTTACATGATCAACAAGGACAAGGAACGATTCAAACAACTATGATTGGTGGGGTTTATTCTTACAATTTAAAAGTAAATCGTAAATTCTCCTTGATGTTTGGTGCAAGAGCAGCTTATTTTCAAAAGTTTTTGGACTGGGATAAATTGACATTTGGTGATATGATTGACCCAAAAAGAGGTTTCATTTATCAAACAGGTGATGTTCCTAGAGGAAATGGAAGACGTGGTTTCTTTGATGCTTCAGCTGGTTTTGTTGGATTTGGAAAAGGATTTTATTTTGGGGGAGCAGTTCATCATCTAAATCGTCCTGATGAATCAATGATTCTTGGTCAATCTCGACTTCCAATGCGATTCACAGCACATGCTGGTGCTGATATTGCGATTGGATCAAAAGGTCGATATGCGAGTACAACTAGTATTATGCCTAACATTATTTATCAATATCAAAATGGATTTCAAGAATTAAGTATTGGAACTTATATCAAATATGGAAATTTTACTGTTGGAGCATGGTATAGAAATAGAGATGCATTCATCTTATGCTTCGGAATAACAACAGAAAAATTAAAAATTGGATACAGCTATGACTTAACTGTTTCTAAATTAGGAAACGGTATTTCTGGAGGTTCTCACGAGGTTTCAATGGGTTTCAATTTAAAATGTAAAAAGAAGGCTAAAAACTTTAGAAAAATTTCTTGTCCAAGTTTTTAAATAGGATAAGCTGATTTCAAAATAAATAGTTGGTTTCAAAACAAAGCGTCCAATGAAAAAATTCGTTGGACGTTTTTTTTGAAACAGAACTTGAAATTAAAAAGTTTTTTAAGTCATTTCTTTAAACTTTAGTTAAAACTCCTATTTTCGCTAAAAATAGGGTAGAAGTAAAGTCAAGGTTCTTTTTTTATTCCTAATAAAAAAATTTTAGCGAAGACCGACGTTAAAATCATGCGAAACTAATTGGAAACGCGGTCTGGATATAAGTTAGATATGAAAAAGTGGAAACAGAAAGCTATAGTTCAAAAAACAATCTCCTATTTACCTTTTGGACAAAACATTAACTACTTCTTTCAAAAGTATGTAACAAAAGGTGAAAATTTGAACGATGAGTATTTTCTGGACAGATTAGGTCACGCAAAAGAGCATATTCATTATTATCAAAACATAACTGGCAATTCTCATCCAAATTCTTCTTTAGAAATCGGTACAGGATGGTATCCAATTGTGCCTATAAGTTTGTTTTTAATAGGTTCCGAAAAGATTTATTCTGTTGATATTAAAATGTTGACTTCGAAAGAACGAATCATCACCACCTTGGAAAAGTTTTTAGAATTTCACAATTCTGGAAAATTGAAAGATTTTATTAATTACAATTCAGAAAGATTTGAAGTTATAAAATCAATTCTTAATGACAGAGGAAATTATGATTTATCTCAAATCTTACAATTGTTGAAAATCACCTACATCATTGAAGATGCAAGAAAACTTTCTTTGGCCGACAATTCAATTGATTTAGTTAATTCAAATAATACCTTTGAACACATTTACCCTGAACTTTTAATTCCAATACTCATAGAATTTAAAAGGGTTGTAAAAAAACAAAACGGTGTAATGTCTCATTTCATTGATATGTCAGATCATTTTGCTCACTTCGATAAATCAATAAATATTTATAATTTTTTGCAGTTTTCGGAAAAACAATGGAAATGGATTGATAATTCAATTCAACCACAAAGTAGAATTAGAATCTATGACTACAAAAAAATCTATGAAGACTTGAAAATTCCTATTTCAGAACTAACATTCAGAGCTGGTGATTTAAGTGAATTGAAAACTATTCCTTTGTCCGATTTCTATTTGAATAACTCACTTGAAGAAATTGCGATAAGCCATTGCCATTTTGTATCAGACATGTGCAAAAACGAGAATTGATTAATGCTTCTCGTAAACTGGCAAACGCATAAATGTTTGTTCAAAGTAAGGACTGTTCGAGTAAATAAAGTACAATTGTTCCCACTCAGAGTTTTTAAAATTAGGATCAGATGCCTTTTTATCTTCAAATGTTGCTTTCAATTCAGGATTTGCTTTTAAAATTTCAGCAACTTGGTCAATGAAAACGTAGTTTGAAAAATATTCTTTTTGTTGCAAGTAAGAATCATAAAAATTCCATGAAAAGTAAGAATCCTCAGCTCTTGATTGCAAGACTGAATGAATAAAGAATGCTCCTTGTTGTTTGGTTGAAATTAGTACATCACCTTTCTTTAATTGCAGTTCAACTTTTTTCTGTTTTATTTGAATGTCACGGTGCTTGAAATGTCCTTCGTAAGGTTTTGAATTACTCTTGTAATCTGCCACAACTGAAACTGTAAGTTCCATCAAACTATCTTTATATAAAGTTTGAAATTTTATATTGTTTGCCTTCAATCTGTGAATTGTTTCCTTTTCTTGCGCTCCAACCACATAAAATTCAGGAACTAGAACCGAATCTTTTGCAATCGAATGACAATAGTATGGTATGTAAAGTTGATAAGGTTTACTTCGGTCATAATATAAACGTTTCAAATTTGTTGTTTCATTTAGCGGAAAACTATGTTCAAAACCTTTGAATAAAATTGAATCTTTTTGATCTGAAGTTTTGAAGTTGAATTTAAAATAATTCATGTTCTGTTCCCATTCTCTTGCCGATTTTCTGCTCAGTTCAATCGCTTTTTTGTTTTCAAAAGTCCATTTTGTGAGTTCTTCCATAAATTGTTTAGTGACTTGAACGCGTTCAGGAAAAGGTTTTAGCATGTGCGTTTCTACTGTAAAGCTTAAGCTATGAAATAAGGATGCATAACCCATCGCATATCGTGGTAAATCATTAAATGCAACAATGCCTTCAGATGGTGTTTCACCTTTTAAATCAACATAAGGAAACAAGTCGGTTCCTCTTTTTTGAAGTTGCGATTTTAATTCCGGAATCAATTTTTCATAAGTAAGCGTTTGAATTGATGGCGATAACCTTTCTTTTAAAGAGGTAATGTAAGTTAAAGTATATTGATAATCTGCCCCATTTGAAACATGATTATCTACAAAAACATCTGGGTCAAGTCCATGGAAAATTCGAGCAAATGTGAAGGTGTTTTCAGCATCCATTTTGATGAAATCACGATTCAAGTCAAAGTTTCGTGCATTTCCTCGAAAACCATATTCTTCAGGACCGTTTTGATTCGCACGACTTGTAGAAGATCGATTCATCATACCTCCAACGTTATAAGCAGGAATGAAAGCAATAACGGGTAAGTTTTTAATCTTTTTCCCATTTGCAATCCATTCTTCTAACCATAATAGCATCGCATTTACCCCATCAGGTTCGCCAGGATGAATCGCATTGTTGATTAAGATTGTTGTTTCATTTTTAGCTTTTTCAAATGTTTTGGTAGAGTCGCCAGCTCCGTTTACTATACATACGTAAATAGGTAAACCATAATCAGAATTACCCACATTGTATAGTTCAATTTCTTTGTGTTTAGTAGCTAATTGCTTAAGAATCAAATGTAACTCATCGTAAGTTGGGCTTTCATTTCCAGTCCATTTGGATTGAGCAATAATTGAAAAAGTACCTAAAAGAATTAAAACGAGGGATTTAAATAGTTTTCGCATAGAATAAAAAAGAACTGTAAATCTAATTTTTTTCAAGAACATTCTGCTTATTCCAATGATTGATGATTATGTACTTTATTTACTTTTTCAATCTCTTATAGCATTTGATTTGAAGTAATCTAAATATTTTCTTTCAAAAACAAGTAAATTTAAAATATTGATTTTTAAGAGACTTAATTGTTTTTTTTATTTATTCCGAAGAAAAAAATTAAAATAATCAACTGATAAGGTAAGCTTCGCAGATTATGACAATATAATTTCATCAAACTTTTATTTGTAGTTTCGAAATTCAACATCCGTTAAACTGGATGAAATTGTAGTTTAATTGAACTTTTTTATAATTAGTTTCCGAATCACGTTCTTATTGAAGATGTTTATTGAGGAGATGAAAAAAAACAATTTTTTTTGAAATGTCTTATATCTTTATTTGGTCATCTTCGGTGTCATTTTTCATAAATTACAAATAACGAAACTACAATGAAGAACCATTCTCAATAAGAGTGATTAACTTTTATTTTGATTTTATCCTTTAACTTTGCAATGTGAAAATTTCGAACCTTATTTTAGCG
>CALPMC020000153.1 GCA_943324565.2 Chitinophaga pinensis
AGTGATTCCATTTTGTTATGATTGCCACTTAAGACAAATGATTTGTATTTGTAACTTTTCTTTTTGCAGAAATCGCGGTATTCCTTAATTAACTTATCGCTCTTTTTTGCAGCAACCTCAACCGTAGAAATTCCTGTTGTGACGTGATGCGTAACACGATCAAGTAGCGATAAGGTATCGCCAACTTGGGTTAAAACAGAAAGTCCAGCGCGACCACTTCCGCCTTGTTCGTATGTCATTCCAATTGAACCATTAAACGTTGGATACGTGTCGCCATAACTTGGATAAAGCAAGTCGAAAATTTCTTTTGAAAAATACAGCCATCCGTTTTTATCAAAATAGGAAGCGTGATTTTTACCAATTTCTTTTTGGAAATCGCGTTGCCAATTTGTGATTACTTCATGATAAGGTTCAGCTGCTGGTGGAAAATAATAAGGTTCGTTGATACCCTGTTCGTGAAAATCAACATGAACGTGGGGTAACCATTGATTATACTGTTTCAAGCGTTGTTGCGATTCTACCTGTGTCATCCACGCCCAATCTCTATTCAAGTCAAATAAGTAGTGATTCGGACGACCGCTTGGCCAAGGTTCTTCGTGCTCAGTAGAAAAAGTATGGACATCTGGTATTTTGTTTCCATATTGATTATAGTAGTTTACATAACGATCTCTACCATCGGGATTCAAACACGGATCCATAATGATAATCGTGTTTTTTAAAAATTCACTGTTTTTAGTCAATAGTAAAAAAGCGGTTTGCATCGCTGCTTCTGTTCCTGAGCTTTCGTTTCCGTGAACATTGTAACTTAACCAAACAATAGCAACTTTCTCTGTTTCATCATTTGTTAAATGTGCTTTACGAATATTTTCAATGTTATTCAGATTTTCTTCAGTACCGAAATACGCTAAAATCAAATCGCGTTTTTCATACGTTTCACCATATTTCCAAACCAACATATTCTTGGAAAATTCTTTTTGAAGCTCATAGAAATAACTAACCACTTTATCTTGTCGTGTGAATTGTGTACCAATTGTATATCCCAAATAGCCTTCTGGCGTGAAATTACTTTGAGAAAAAATGAAACCTGAAATTAGAAGAAAAACGGTAAATAAGCACTGTCTCATGTGTGTGTTTTTTTCTCAAAACTACTCATTTTTTTGGAAAAAAAATTATCAAAAATTAAAGGGTTCCTCATTTAGAATGAGCTTTTTGAATTGATTTCAAATTTTTACAAAAGTTTAATTTTCTATTGCTTGTAATAAGATTTTGAAGGTGTAAGTAAAATTATGAGATTATTTCTTTCACCAAATTCTAAAAAAACCGTTACTCAATCGTATGATCTTTCAATTTATCTCTGTAGCCTGAGAAAACATTTGATTTGGAGATAAAACCAACAAATTTATAGTCTTTGACAACGGGTAGGATCCAAGCTCCCGTTTCATCAAAATATTTCATTACGTGATTCATATTTTCGTCCACTTGAATAATTGCTAAAGGCATTCTCATCAATTCTTTGATTTGAACACTATCATACGAGTCTGGCTTAAACATAATTTCACGAATATCATCTAGGAGAACTATCCCCATTAAATTTCCATTTTTGTCGGTTACTGGAAAGATATTTCTTTTTGACTGTGAAACAGTTTCTACAAGGGTTCTTAACGTAGAAAATGGCGACAGCAAAGGATAATCTTTTTCAACTAATTCGTTCGTTCGAATGGTTGTAAGTACATTAAAATCTTTGTCAGTAGTGAATGTTTCTCCCTTTTTAGCTAAGTTTTTTGCATCCATTGAAAAGGGCTCGAAGTATTTAGAAACTGCAAAACTTATAGATGAAACAATCATCAATGGAAGCATTAGTGAGTAACCACCTGTGATTTCAGCTATCAAGAAAATCGAAGTCAAAGGTGCGTGATACAATCCGCTTAAAATTCCGGCCATTCCTACTAGAGTAAAGTTATTTTCGGGTAATTCTGCTAGTTTGAAATAGTTTACTAATCTCGAAACAAAGAAGCCTAGATAAGCGCCAATGAATAAAGACGGAGCAAAGTTCCCTCCATTTCCTCCACCTCCGATTGTTAAAGCAGTAGCTATCGATTTTAAGAAAATTAATATTCCAACAAAACATAAAACAATCAACTCATTTGAACTCAAAAATTGAATGATGGAGTTGTTGAATAATTCTTCTGGATGTTTTTCAGCGAGTAACTTAATACTTTGATAACCTTCGCCAAATAATGGTGGAAAAACAGCAATTAATGCCGCCAAAACAATTCCTGCCAATAAAATTCGCCAAATTGGTTTTCTGATTCGTTTTGAGAGAAAATTTTCGACTTTGAAAAAAGTTCTTGTGTGATAAACAGCAACTAAACCAGCGAAAACACCCAATAAAATATAGAATGGAAGATTCCAATAATTAAAGTTTTGAGTGGATTTAAAATTCAGTAAAATAGAATCATTAAGGGTGATTATCGAAATCAATGCTCCTGTCGCCGAAGCGATAATTAAAGGTGTAAATGCTGATATACTAATGTCCACCAATAATACCTCAAGCGCAAAAAGTACGCCTGCGATCGGTGCATTAAAAGCCGCTGCGATTCCCGCTGAAATTCCACAAGCTAACAATAAGGTGCGCTCGCTGTAATTTAATCGATAGGTTTTAGAATAATTGGAACCAAATGCTGCACCCGTGATGACAATCGGAGCCTCTAATCCAGTAGAACCACCAAATCCAACCGTCAGTGAACTTGTCAATAATTGATCAAACATATTTCTACGCGGCATAAAACTCGACTTTTTAGCAATCGCAGAGTGAATTTGTGCCAAGCCTTTACTCATCGAGCCTCCCAAAAATTTTCCTATTACGAAAACTGTTAAGAAAATCCCAATCATGGGTAAAAGCAAATAGAAGAATTTGTAATTGGAAATACGGTTGTGGGTTGCAAACTCAAAAATGGCGTGAACAAATCGTTTTAAAAGAATAGCAGCAAAAGCAGATGTGGCCCCAACAATAATGCTTGAAAACAAAATAAATTGTCGGCGACTTAGTTTGGATTTAATCAAATAAATTCCTTCTTCTAACTTTTTTTGCAGACTACTATAAATGCTCATTGTCGCAAAGATACATCAACAAAACTTGGGATAAAAAGATAATTCAACATAAACCTTAATTCAACAAAATGTTAATCCTTTTCAATTACTCCCGCATTTTTGTGATATTTTAAAATTTCCTTTCAAATTAAATTTCGCTTCTTTTCTTTATTCTAACTATTTTTGAAGCGATGCATCTAATTTCTGATTTTTCAATTTGGTGGTTAATTCCAATCGTACTAGTTGCAGCTGGAATTACCTATTTTCACTATCAAAACAAAGGTTGGTTTGCGGAAGTTAAACCTAGCTTTCAATGGGTTTTGCGTGGTTTGCGCTTTTCGTCTTTAGCACTCATAGGTATTTTATTGCTCGGACTGATTATTCAATCTTTGAATTACCGCGAAGAAAAACCTGTTTTCATTGCACTCGTTGATAATTCTTCGTCGATTTTGAATTACAAGGACAGCGGAAGTGTTCGCAAAAACACTACCGATTTTCTTGCAAAATTGAAAGCAAAATATGCTGAACGTTTTGAATTGGTTACGCTGACAGTTGGTTCGGAAGTTGGTGCTGAAAATCCTAGTTTTCAAGAAAATAGTTCAGCGCTAGAATTGGGTTTTGAAAAAATAAATGTCGATTATTACAACCGAAATATTGGTGGAATTGCTTTTATTTCTGATGGAAATTATAACGTTGGTGCAAATCCAAGTTATGCTGCTGAAAAAATCAGTTTAACACCAGTTTTCACACTTGCAGTTGGGGATACAACTCCGAAAAAAGATCATTTAATTAGAAATATTACAGTTAACGATATTGCTTTTTTGAAGAATGATTTCCCAGTTGAAGTTGACTTAGAGGCTTTTAAAATCGGCGCTCGCAGTGTGAATGTTTCAATTTTTCAAAACGGACAAAAAGTTGGCAATCAAGTAGTGCAATATAAAAACGGCAAACGCGATTTTCAGCAAGCAAATTTTGTTTTAAATGCGACCAAACCTGGTTTTCAGACCTACACTGTTAAACTCGAAGCAATTGATAATGAATACACACTGAAAAATAATACGCGCACCTTTTACATCGAAGTAATTGATGCTCGCAGTAAAGTCTTGATTTTAGGTGGAGCGCCGCATCCTGATATTTCAGCAATGAAAGAAGTTTTGGATGCAAACGAAAACATTGAAACGGAAAGTGTGCTTTTAAAAGATTGGAATAAATCGTTGGATAAAGTAAACTTGGTTATTTGGCACGAACCGGGCGTTAATTTTGACCAATCAACTTTAGATGCGATTCAAGCGAAAAAAATCCCTTTATTTTTTGTGGTCGGTCCGAATACAACGAACGGCGTACTTTCTAAACTGAATCTAGGTTTGGCGGCAGCTGCAGGAAATCAAACTGACGACAA
>CALPMC020000154.1 GCA_943324565.2 Chitinophaga pinensis
AAACAACCATTGAGCCCGCAGGTCCTAATTGTGCAACTGGAGGTGTAAAAATTGAATACGGATTAGATGCCAATAGCAATGCAATTTTAGACGCTGGTGAGATAAATGCAACTTTAACGCAATATGTTTGTAATGGAGCGACAGGTGCCAATGGTACAAACGGAACGAATGGAACAAACGGTACAAATGGGACGAATGGTACAAACGGAACAAACGGAACAAACGGTATTGATGGTAAAAATACGGTTGTAAAAACAACCATTGAGCCCGCAGGTCCTAATTGTGCGACTGGAGGTGTAAAAATTGAATACGGATTGGATGCTAACAACAGCGGAGTATTGGACGCAGGCGAAGTAAATGCTACTTTAACAAAATATGTTTGTAATGGTGCAGTTGGAACTACAGGTGCCACTGGGCCAGCTGGTCCAGTAGGTTGTACATCTGCAAATTACATTATCAAATCGGATGGAACTTCAGCAACATGTACAGTTGCTCCAATTTTTGAAGATGCTTCTGGAAAAGTTGGAATCGGAACAACAACGCCATCACAAAAGCTAGATGTAACTGGGAATATTCAATTCAGTCTAGCATTAATGCCGAATGGAAGTGCAGGAACGAATGGACAAGTTTTAACTTCTGCTGGATCTAATACTGCTCCTGTCTGGGCGAATCAAGTTAGTAATGTTCTTGTCGGAATGCAAGTTTTTACTTCTGGAAGTGGAACATATACTCCATCTGCCGGAACGAAAAGTATTTTAGTTCGTTTAGTTGGTGGGGGAGGATCTGGAGGAGGAACTAATGGATCTTCTATTTATTATGCAACTGGTGGTGGAGGGTCTGGAGGTTATTGTGAAGGTTTTATTTCCTCTGTAAGTGTTTCGTATGCATATACAGTTGGTTCTGGTGGAACGGGTGGAACTTCCAACGGATCGGCAGGAACCGCTTCAACATTTGGAGGATTATTTACAGCGAATGGTGGAGCAGGTGGTACATCATCGTTTGATATTACTACTTTTGCACCTGTTGTAGCAGCCGGAGGAACAGGAGGAACTGCTACAGGTGGAATCCTTAATTTATCAGGAAGTTCTGGAGAGTTGGGAAGAGCAGGTGATGATGACAGTTATGCGACGGCAGGTCAAGGAGGGGGGAGTATCTTTGGACCTGGAGGATCATCAATGACGCACGTTTCGGTTTTTTGGGTTGCATCTGCGCTTGGTAGAAATGGAGTTTCTCCAGGATCTGGAGGTGGAGGTGCTTTGGGTTGTGGATCAACTACTATAAGGAATGGAGGGAATGGTGCGCCAGGAATAATAATCATTTATGAATTCAAATAAATTACTAAATATTTAACAGAGATTAATTATATTATCATGAAAAAATTTGGTTTGTCAAATGCGGTTTTTACAATTATTGTTACTTTAAATTTAACAAATTGTTTTTCTCAAATTATTGAGCAAAAAAATGTGATGGTTAGAACAAGTTATTTTGGTAAATCTGAGTTAATAAATGGTGTTGTAAAAATTTCATTAACTCAAGATTTAAAGGACAACCTAACAAAAAGGTCTAGTTCGGATTATTTTGTTTCCTTCTCACCATTTAATTCGCATGGAGAGCTATACTTAATCGAAAAAACTAAAGATTATTTTATTGTAAAATCTGACAATGAATCCAGTGTTATTTTTGAATATTTAATCTCTTTTATGGTCGAAAAACCAACAGAAAAACAAGAGTTTTATTTTCCCATCGATAAAAATTAATGATATCTAACTAAAAATATGATTTAATCAATAAAATGCAGTTTAATAAACAAGTAATAGGGTTACTCCTATTTTTTTTTAGTCAATTACACTCCCAAACCCTCACCAACAACGGTGGATTTATCAAATCTATGCCTGGTTCATTTATACGTGTAAATGGTTCAGTTCAAAATGATTATTCTGGAGTTGTAACAATAAATGGTAACGGTACTCCATCAAGCGCTGAATTATACGTTTCACAAGATGTTATCAATAATGCAACCATCAATGCAGACGGCTACATTCGCCTACTTGGAAATTGGATAGATAACAATACCTACACTTCAACACTTGGAACAGTTTTTATGGAAGGAGCAAACCAACTATTAAGTGGAACTTCACCAACGACGTTTTTTAATTTGACTTTAGATGGTTCGGGTGTAAAAACCCAAACAATTAACAAATATGTGAATGGAGTCCTCGATTTAAAAAGCTTGGAATTGAACACATCGACTTTTGGTATGTATGTACAAAATCCAGCAATCAATGCAATTTTAAGAAGTCCTGCTCTGCCTGAAAGTGTTGAAGGTTTTGTTTCTAGTGCTAATGGTGGATTTTTGTCTCGAGCTACAAACTCAACAGGAACCTATTTATTTCCTGTAGGTTCGGTTTCTAATTTAAGCACCAATGTCGCTACAGCACCAACAACCGATGATCGCTATCGTCCAGTGGAAATTGTACCCAACTCCGCAACGGCAAGTTCTTACACCGTTCGTATGGCGAATTTAGATGCGAGCACAACTTCAGAAAATTCACCAGTTGGTTACAATCGATTGTCTAAAGAAATTGTCATGTGTACAACCAATCCCTTATTCTTCCACCAGATAAATCGCTCGTCTGGAACTGATGCTGATATTAAAGTATATTATATTGCAGCCGATGACGGAAATTGGCAAGGTTTAGCACGTTGGAATTTGCCTTCTGTAGATAATACATGGCGTGTTATTACTGGAAGTTCAACGACCACATCTACTGCTCCATTTTCAGTAGCCACAAAAACTTCATGGAATAATTTTTCTGCTAACCCATACATTCTTTACAATGGATTGAGTATTACTGCTAATTGCGGAGGGCCTGTTTGTGCAAATTTAAGCTCACCTGCACACACAATTAATTCATCAGTTACTCCACCAGGAACTTACACTTATGCTTGGACATCAAACCCTACAGGTTATACTTCAAGTAGTGCTAATGCATCTATAACACCCACTCCGTCAGGTACCACTACTTACACTGTAACTGTTACTAATTCCGTTGATAACTGCCAAGCAACAAATAATTGTACACTCACTGTCAATCAAAATCCGAGTCTTATTTTCTTGAGCCCACCTTAGAATGATGGTTGATTTTAAATTCTTAATTAGGATTTTTATTCGCCGTGGCGAAGAAGTTAATTTAGTTAAATCATAACTTGAAGGAAGGCTTTTTGATCTTTAATTCCACTTTTAACTTCTTTCGCTGAGCATTCACATTTAGAACTTTTACATTTAGCTTTTACATTGAGAGCTTTTACATTGAGCTTGCCGAAATGTGCCGAAATGTGTCGAAATGTGTCGAAATGTGCTGAAGTGTTCTCTTTCTCTTTGATACTTAAAGCAAAACAAACAAATTCAATTAAAATTATTTTAATAATTTGAAAATTTATACTTTAGCAAGTCAAAATGTAATTAAAACAGTTCTTTTTAAAAGATATATGTCCTATCTGATTAGTACTTTATTGGCTTTTATTGCAGGGATTCGTAAGGAAATGAGTAAGAAATTACTTTTTATTAAAAAGAACAACACAATTAAAAATAAGAATCTATTTAATATTAGATTGAAGAATTATAGATTTAAAACAAGATTTTTAAAAATTACCAACAATTACTATTTCTTTCAAAACCCTACTAAATCCTTGTATTTCTCGAAAACCTTAATAATTTCTACCTTGATATTATTTTCTTGGTTTGGAAATTCATGGGGACAGACTATTTTAATTGACCCAGCTGGTGATGGTGGTTTTGAAACGGGAACGACGTTTGCTGCAAATGGTTGGACTGCTGTGAATGAAAACAAAAGTCTATGGGAGGTAGGAACAGGAGCTGTTCAATATGCAGGAAATAGAGGAGCTTACACAATAAACAATACTGTTGGAACTTGGTCATATGCAACAGGTTCTTATCGCACATCACATTTTTATAGAGATGTTACAATTCCATCGGGAGCTACCAATATTACTCTTAGCTTTTATTGGAAAGGTAAAGGTGAATCTGGATGGGATAGGGCACTAGTCTATACAGCGCCTACAAGCGTAACACCTGCTATGGGAGTCCCTCAATCAAGTTTAACTACCATAACAAATGCTACATTGGTATGGACCCAGCCAAGTGTTCAAACCACAGCTACATATACTGCTGCTTCATTAACACTTCCTAATAGTTTGGCTGGTACAACATTTCGATTGATATTTACTTGGCAGAATGATAATGGTTCAGGTACACCGCCAGGAGCTGCAATAGATAATATAAGTCTTGTTTATACTGCTTCTCTACCTTGTTCGGGCGCCCCAAGTGCAGGTACAGCCACTATTTCGAGTGCTTCAGGTTGTTCGGGAGCTAATTTCACGTTATCAGCAACTGGATTAACAACAGGAACTGGAATTACTTATCAGTGGCAATCTTCGCCTACAGGTGCTGCTCCCTGGACAGA
>CALPMC020000155.1 GCA_943324565.2 Chitinophaga pinensis
AACGAACCATTTACCTGGGCTTCTGGATGGAAATCTCCCATTTATTGTGACAATCGTGTAACGCTTTCTCACCCTAGTGTTCGCACTTATATTCGCCAAGCTTTTTGTGAAATGATTCTTGAAATGTTTGGAAAACCAGATGTTATTGCTGGCGTTGCAACCGGTGGTGTTCCTCAAGGAGTTTTAATTGCACAAGAATTAGGCTTGCCTTTTATTTATATCCGTAGTAGCGCAAAATCTCACGGAATGGGAAATTTAATTGAAGGAGCATTTGAACCTGGTCAAAAAGTAATCGTGATTGAAGATTTAATTTCAACTGGCGGAAGCAGCATCAAAGCGGTTGAATCGTTAAAAGAAGCTGGTTTAATCGTGAAGGGTTTGGCAGCAATTTTTACTTATGGTTTTAAACAAGCAAGCGAGAATTTCAAAAATGCAGATTGTCCTTTTATTACATTAACGGATTATTCAGTTTTAATCGAACAAGCTTTAAATTCAAATTATGTGACAGAAAATGACTTGGCAAATCTTCAAAATTGGAGAGAAAGTCCTGCAACTTGGAAACAAAACAACTAAACTATGGAACTAAATAGCAACAAAGTTATCGTCGCAGCAACAAAAGCTGAAATCATTTCTTATTTGTCAAACGCTGAAAATGTATGGGATTTATTGCCACAAGATAAAGTTTCTGATTTCAAAGCTACAACAGAACAATGTTCCTTCAAAGTACAAGGAGGAATTACTATTTCTTTAGTTGAAAATGGATCAACTGCTGATGAATTATACCTTAAATCGGGCGAAAAATCTCCGTTTCCTTTTAAATTAACGGTTAAACTTTCGGAGGCTGAAGGCGGAACAGAAGGCTATATCCATTTTGATGGCGAAGTAAATATGTTCTTAAAAATGATGGTAGAAAAACCGTTGACTGCCTTGTTTAATTATATGTCTGAAAAGTTGAAAGTGAAGTTTGGTTAGGATGCGCATTTGCAAATCTGCAAATCCTCAAATTCGCAGATCTGCGAATTGCTAAACATTCCTAACAAAACTGAAAGTTTCTGAAACTTCTTTAACTTTGAGCCACTATGGATTTTCAACTCGTTTCAGATTACCAACCAACAGGAGACCAACCCGAAGCAATTCGTCAGTTAGTTGCTGGATTGGAAGCTGAAATCGAACACCAAACTTTACTCGGTGTAACTGGAAGTGGAAAAACGTTTACGGTGGCAAATGTCATCGAGAATGTGAATCGTCCGACCTTGATTCTATCCCATAATAAAACGCTAGCAGCTCAGTTGTATGGAGAATTCAAACAATTTTTTCCTCACAATTCCGTAGAGTATTTCGTTTCCTATTACGATTATTATCAGCCAGAAGCTTATTTGCCTGTAACAGGTACGTACATCGAAAAAGATTTACAAATCAACGATGAGATTGAAAAACTGCGACTTTCAGCGACGTCTGCCTTACTTTCAGGTAGAAAAGATGTGATTGTGGTGGCTTCCGTTTCGTGTATTTACGGTATCGGAAATCCAAGTGAATTCAAGAACAGCATCGTAAATTTGAATGTCGGACAAACGGTTGCGCGCAATAAATTTTTGTTTCGATTGGTAGAAAATTTGTACTCACGAGCTGGTGATACTTTTGGACGTGGAATGTTTCGCGTGAGTGGCGATACGGTTGATATTTTCTTAGCTTATGCCGATTATGCGTTGCGAATAGCTTTCTGGGGCGATGAGATTGAAGCCATAACTTCGATAGAACCTGAGACAAACCAAAAAATTGAGACCTACAAAGAAATAGATATTTTCCCAGCGAATTTGTTCGTTTCGAGTCCTGAAAACACACGCCAAGCAATTGAGCAAATTCAAGATGATTTAGTCGCTCAGGTTGAAAGCTTTAAAAAAGAAGGACGCTTGGAAGAAGCAAAACGCCTCGACGAACGTGTGAATTACGATTTAGAAATGATTCGTGAATTAGGTTACTGTTCAGGAATTGAGAATTATTCGCGCTATTTCGACCGCAGACAACCAGGAGAACGACCTTTCTGTTTATTGGATTATTTCCCAGACGATTATTTGATGGTCATCGATGAAAGTCACGTGACTTTGCCACAAGTTCGAGGAATGTATGGCGGCGACCGCGCTCGAAAGATAAATTTAGTGGATTACGGTTTCCGACTTCAAGCTGCTATTGACAACCGACCTTTGAAATTCGAAGAGTTTGAAGGAATGTTTCACCAAGTGATTTACGTTTCTGCGACGCCTGCTGACTATGAAATTGAAAAATCAGAAGGTGTAATGGTAGAACAGTTGATTCGTCCGACTGGTTTGTTAGATCCAGTTATTGAAGTGCGTCCAAGTTTGAATCAAATTGATAATTTAATCGAAGCCATTCAAGAACGCATTGCTGTAAACGAGCGCATTTTGGTAACAACTTTAACCAAACGAATGGCGGAAGAATTGCAAAAATACCTAGATAAATTGGGGATTTTGTGTCGCTACATTCACAGTGAAATTGATACGATTGAACGCGTGGAAATCTTACGTCAGTTGCGTTTAGGAGTTTTTGATGTATTGATTGGCGTTAATCTATTGAGAGAAGGCTTGGATTTACCTGAAGTTTCTTTGGTTGCTATTCTTGATGCTGATAAAGAGGGATTTTTGCGAAATGAGCGTTCGTTAGTACAGACTGTTGGACGCGCTGCAAGAAACGTAAATGGCTTTGTCATCATGTATGCCGATAAAATCACGAAATCGATGCAAAAAACAATCGATGAAACCCTGCGCCGAAGAAAATTACAAATAGATTACAACGAAGCGCATGGTTTGGTACCAACAGCTTTGAACAAATCGAAAGAGAAGATTATGGAATCTACAACGGTTGCCGATGGAGAATCTGCTTTAAAAACCTTGCGCTACGAACAATCACAAGAAGTAGCTTTGGCAGCAGAAGATCGTCCGCAATACAGCAATCCTTTAGACATTGAAAAACAGATGAAAGCAACGAAAAAAGCAATGGAGAAAGCGGCGAAAGAGCTCGATTTCATCGAAGCTGCACGTTTGCGCGACCAGTTATTTGACTTAGAAAAACAACTTAAAAAATGAATACAAACGACCTTTTAAAATATTTTAGAACTGTAGCCCTAATTGAAGGATTTTCGTGGTTCTTACTTATCATCGCAATGATTTTAAAATATGGTTTTGAAATTCTTCAACCGATAAAATTTACGGGCTGGTTTCACGGACTTTTCTTTGTAATTTACTGCGTGCTTCTATTGTTACTGTTTGTAAAACAGCGCTTTAACTTCAAAGATTCATTCATTCTTTTCATCGCTTCTTTTGTGCCTTTTGGAACGTTTTGGGCGGAGAGAAAATTCCTAAGAGGAGAATATTAGGTAAGCTGAAAGTGGAGAACTGAAAGTTAAAAGTTAAAAGTGAATTCACATTAATTTGTCACTTTATTCAAATTACTATTGGCGATTCACCATAAAAATCGCATTCACAACCATTAATTTTCCGTTTTCCCAGAAACCTCTGAATAAAGGATTATCCACTAAGTAAACAACTGAACCTGCGCCCATTGGGTGAACACCAGCGGTTAATGCTTCCGATTGTGCTTTTTTCACTTTTGAACCAACGAATCCATTCACAGGTAAAGCATCTTTTTTCAACTGAAAAACGGTTCCATCAGTTAATTGAAAAACATCTGTCGTTAATCGCATAGTGTGGTAATCGGTGTATCCAAAGGCTAAAGGATTTGAATTATCAATCGAACATGCGTAAATAGCACCCGTGATAGATGAACTTATTTGGTGACGTTCCATGTTTCCAAAAGATATCTTTTCTGAAACAGAATCTTCTTTATTTATACGCTTCAAACCAAATGTTTCATTATCGGCGAAATTACTTGCTGCGCTTCCCATAACTATTAGTTTACCTCCGTTTTCAATCCAAGTAATTAGCGCTTTATTTTCACTTAAATTGGAACTTCCCTCAGGCACAAAAAGCACGTTTAATTTCTCAAGCGCTTCATTCATTTTATCTTCGTATATCAAATGAATTGGATGATTAAATTGTTGTTCAAAGAAATGCCAAATTTCACCAACGCTCAACGAAGAATAATTATCTCCTAATAATACACCAATTGTTTGCTTTGGAATTGGTTTCACACTGTAAGCTCCAAAATCATTTCCTGAATCAACAAAACCCGATTTTACCGCAGTTAATTCAGCTTTTAGTTCTCTTGCTACTTTGCTAAC
>CALPMC020000156.1 GCA_943324565.2 Chitinophaga pinensis
AAACAGAGTTTAAACAGTTTTTAATTATCAATCAAGTTTATAACGAGGAATGGATTGAAATGAATCAAAAAGACCTTGAAAAAGCAAATGCACTAGTTGATTTGTTTAGTGATCAAGTTCTTGAAAAAGTTTATTCTAAAATTGACTTTCTTGAGGAAAGGGATAAGCATGCGTTCAGTGTTTTTGCAGTAACGAAAACTGATATTGAAACGATTACCATTCAATCCAAAAATCAAACCATTGAATTATTGACAAATGCGCAAATTGAAACAGCATTGAACCAACACTTGAATGAACTTGAAATTTATTGTGGAACCAAAAAATTAGCAAAAGATAAATGCGATGAAGTTTTCGATTTAATAAAAGAAGGCTGCTCCATCTCAACTTTTGATGTTTGGCATAGTTTTTCGTCATTCCTTGACCAAATCAAAAAAAAATAACTTAAAATTTATAGTATGAAATCAATTTTTACAATCGTAACAATTTCTTTATTAGCCTTTCAATCATTTGCTGTAGAATTGAATTACAAATGGAAAGCAAACTCTGCTTATACCTATGGCGCAACAATTACCGATAACATTTCTACCTCAATGATGGGGATGAATATTCAAGAAAAATACTTGACTACAGTCGATTTTGTTTTAGCAATTTCAAGTGTTGACGCTGAAGGAACAGCAACAGGAACACTTTATTTAGTAAATTTTAATGTGAAGGATTCGAAAGGAATTTCAGTTGCTTCCTTGATAAATTTGCCAAAAAATGCGGTGAAAAGTGAAGTGAAAGTTGATAGAAAAGGAAATTTTACTTTTTTGAGAAAATTACAATTAATTACAACACCTACTTCCAATGCTTTAGTTTATGCAAATGTGAATGAAAATGGTGGAATGGCTGGTGCAGAAGTCGATGGTGAAAAAGTAGAAGTTTATGCTGAATTCGACCCTAAAACTGGTAAAATGAAAGCTGGTTATTCTGTGACAACAATTGCAAAACCTAAAAAAGTAGATGTAAAAGAAGACGAACAAAGCGACGAAATTGATATCATCCCTTATGATTTATTGCAGTTTTTAATTCTTCCCGATGGCGATGTTAAATTGAATGACAAAATTGAAGTTCGCGCTGGAATGTACACTGTAAATGAAGTTGTTAAAACTTTAACAGCAACTCAAGCAGTTATTGGTCAAAAAATTTCAACCGACAAAAACGCAGATATGTTTGAAGGAAGTGCTAAAGGTGAAACTGAAGGTGGAGGTTTTGACATGGGTACTTTTGGCGGTACAGACGGTATGGATTTAGATACGGAGGACCAAGCTGCTTTAGCGACAACCAACTCAATGACTCCAACAATCACTGGGGAATTAGTTTCGACTTTTGATGTTGCAAATGGACAATTTATCAATTCAAAAGGTGTAATTACAACTGCAATTGATGCGATGGGTGTTAAGATGACTTGCACTACAAATTTTGATTTTAGAAAAAAATAATTATAACTATTTGAGCAAAAAGCATCTTTTTTTTGTTTTCTGCGTATGAAGGTTTATATTTGTTACACCATAAAAACTTAATTACAAGCGACATGAAAATTATTTCGGTTTATTTCTCTCTCCTTTTTGTATTGTTAAGCGCAAGTTCATGTATAGAACACGAGGTAATTCCACCTCCAACGAACACATTAGATTTAAACGCAACTTTCGTTGGTTATGTTAATGGAACTCAAGTTGAATTTACCCAAAATGTCTTAAATTACAAAGGTTATTCCGACAAATATATGGCAATTTATGCTTCTCCATTGCTATCGAAAATGTTGTTTATTTCAGAAATGAAATCATTAACAGACCAAAGAGCGATTCGTTTAACTTTTGGTTCTTTAGATTGGGATGCTTCTGCAAACTCAACTCCAACTTTAACAATGTTCAATGATTTTCACACTAGCAGTTCAGGTATTAATTTACCTTTTCAAGACTGGGCAAATTTGATTGACGTGGCAAACACCGTTGATGGAGTTCAAATAGAATATACTGATCAAGCTGGCCTTGTTTGGATTTCTAGAGCATCCGATCCAGGTCAAGTTGCAAAATTTACTGTAATTGATCAAGCTACTGACAAAACAGGTGATTATTCTTTATTCGAAGTTACATTCAGTTGTAAAGTTTGGAGATACAATGTTCAAACACAATTAGATGAATCTCTAAATATTTCTAACGGGAAATTAAGAGCTTGGTTCAAATTGTAATTGGACAAATTCATTAAAAACTGAATGAGTCATCTACTCAAAATAGCCATTATTGGTGATTATAACTTTACGTTAAATGCACACCATGCGACTAATATTTCTATTGACCATTCTGCAAATTTTTTAGAATTAGAAGTCAACTATTATTGGATAAGAGTTAGTGAAGCTGTTCAACACAAACCAACCTATTTTGACCAATTTGACGGCGTTTGGATTGCTCCAGGCTCCTTTCAAAATCTATTTTTCTTAAATGGTATTTTCAAGGCAATAACCGCTCGTAAAATCCCTGTACTTATTACTGGTGAAGCTTTCAAGTTCTTTATTGATTTTTTAATTCTCAATAATAGTTTAAATCCTGGTGGTGAAAAACTTATTTCTGAAAATCTCGTTTCTGGAAATCAATTTGAACGCGTAACCATTTTTCCAAAGTCAAAGATTTTTCAAAAATTATACGAAAACTTTAGCAATACTGAATTGACATCATCACGCTTTAGTTTGTACCCACAATTATTGGAATTAATGGATGGCAAAATCATTGATGTGGAGGCAAATAATCAATTCGACGATCCTGAAATTATCAGTTTACACGAACATCCTTTCTTTGTTGCTTGTGCTTTCTGTCCACAGATTTCATCTACTAGAGATATTCCTCACCCAATAATTTATACGTACTTGAAAATGTCTTTAGAACGTAATCAATCAGATCGCAACTAATTCATTCGTTTCAGTATAATATAAATAGCTTTTAACGTTCAAACCATACATTTCTTGAAGAATCGTATTGTAGTTTGAAATCTGAAATTGGTGTTGTAACTTTTCTTTTCCAGTCTTGTAATCTATCACAATTATTTCGTCTAATTTCACTATAATTCTATCCGGACGTTTCGCTTCATCATCTTGAACTAGAATTAATTCCTCATTTATGATTTCTTGAACCCCATTGGAAATCCCAACTTTGTCTATACTATCAAAGAAATTATTTGCCTTTTCTAAAATTGAATCTCGATTGGATTGATCAATTGTACCCATTCGAATTAACTCTTCTAATTTCTGTGACAACTCTTCTTTCGAATTACAAAGTGACATTAATTCGTGAAAGTTTTTTCCAAATACAATTTCAGTGTGATCTTTTAAATCTTCATTCGTATAAATTTTCCTAAAAACGATATCCGGATACCATAATTTATCAAGAAATTCTGCTGGAACATAGAAATTTTCAGCTTTCTCCTCTGGACTATCTTTACGACCAGTTTCATTTCCAGATGTGAAAATCAACTCTCCATTTTCAGATGAACTCGGTTCGGTAACTAACTTTTCCAATTCAGCGTGAAACAACTTCCCAATTCCACTTTTGAAATAATTAAAAGCATAAAGTCGTTCCACAGGTCGGGTCAAAGCGACATACGCTAAATTCAATTTATCCAAGAAAATCAATTCTTCTTCGAGTGAAGCAAATTCCGCTAATTCACTAATTTTATTTTTAGTTGAAACAGTACTATATAACACTTTTCCTCCAGCTTCTACCAAGAATTTTGAAATTGAACGAACTTTTGTGTCAAAGTCCAACGAAGGAATGATAACAACTGGAAACTCCAATCCTTTTGATTTATGGATGGTCATAATTTTCACTGCCTTGTTTGAATCAGGCATTTGTAAGGCAATCGTACCTTTTTTCTCGTTGAAATAATCTAAAAAATAGACTAAATCCGAACGCTTTTTTGCTTGAAAATCGAAAATAACATCCAGAAAATGGTGTAAATAAGGATTCTCCGTTTCCTTCCATTTCATCATTTCCACAAATTTTCCAGCTAAATCATAAATGTTTTCAAAGGAGCTGAAAAAGAGTTCTTCGTTTCCAAAATTTTCAATTATAAATCGTGAATCATTAAAATCTTTAAACGTTTTTCCATCCACTGTTTTCTCCTCAAAATAAGAGAAATATTTTTCAATACTTCCGCTTGGACTCAATCGCATAAACAACTCAGCGAAACGTTTAATCTCTGTTTTTTTGGAAGGAAAA
>CALPMC020000157.1 GCA_943324565.2 Chitinophaga pinensis
CGCAAGCCAAAGCGATATTTGCACCTGCTCCAGCAGCAACGCCATTCACAGCGGCAATAACTGGCTTTTCTAAGTTTCTGATTTTTAAGATAATTGGATTGTAATGTTCTCCAACAATATTTTTCATTTCTGGTCCTTCAGGATCAATAACTTCTGCCAAATCTTGTCCAGCACAAAAAGCTTTTCCTTCGCCTTTGATTACTACAACACGCACATTATCATCAACAGCACAAGCGTCCAAAGCTGCGTGTAATTGAAATGCCATTGTTTGATTGAACGAGTTAAAAACGTTCGGACGATTGAGTGTCAAAGTGCACACTCCGTTTGAATCTGATCTTAGAATTTCCATAGAAAAAAGTTTACCTACAAATTTAGAAAGGCAAACGGAAAAAGCAGTAACTATTTCAAATAAATAGCAGCCATTTGTTGGATTCTTTCGGAAAGGATTTCTTTTAGACTTTTGGGTTCCAAAACTTCAATTTCTCCTGCATAACCTAAGACTGTACGAATTAATTCTTCGGAAATCAGAATATTTAGTTCAAAAACAGAACTTTCTTTATCTTCAGACAATAATTTTTGGCTGTGATGAAGAGGTTGAGAAGCGATGTATTTTGCGGCAACAGGATTCGTTTTTAAAACAATTTTCTCCGTTTTTCCTTTGTAAGTAGTAATTCCAATCGTATCTTGAAAGTATGCTTCTGGATTGAAATCTATTGGTAACTCAGCTTCGTCTTCCAAAACCATTGGGTCTTTCATTCGATCCAAAGCATAGGTAATAATGTCTTTTTTGGAAGTGTCAAATGAAATCAAATACCAACGATTGCGGTATTCTTTCAAAAATAAAGGCGAAACTTTTCGAGGTTTTTCAATTCCTTTTACAAAACTCGCATAGGTGAACCATACTTTTTTCTTCCCACGAATGGCTTCTAAAATCAAAGGTAAAAATTCATTTCCACCAACAGAAACAGCTGATTCAAATTGAACAAATCGATTAATTTCTTCATCTTGCGGATTTCCACCAATCGAAACTCGGTCCACAATTTTATCGATTGCATTTCCGAATTGTTGAAACATCGGAACTTCTCTAAATTGCTGTAAAGTATTCACAGCGAAACGAATAGAACTTAATTCATCTTCTGTTAAAGGGATGTCGTTGATGCTAAAGTTTGGATCTAAATAATAATAACCATCTTCTTTTTTGTTGTATTTGATGGGGGCATCGTGTTCCATTCGCATTGCGAACAAATCTTTCTCAATGGTTGAGTCACAAATATTTTCGCCGTAAGTTGAACCATAGAGTGCCTCTTCACAAGTAACACGCATATCTTGTTTAGAAGGAAATGGCTTGTATTTATTGCGTATCATTCGGTCGATAATACGATACCGAAGAATGGCATTTTTAATGTATGACATTAGTTACTCAAGACTTTGTTTTGAAAACCAAAAAGTTCGAAATATTTGATTGCTTTCACAACTTCTTCTGGCACATCGTCTTCCCAACTTGTAACACCAGCCTTGATTTTACTCAAAACGTCATCCGACATAATATGCAATAAATTTTGGTCATATTCTTTAATAGCTGTCATTTTATCGTTGTCAACCATATATTGTAACAATCCCAATAAATTCTTTGGAAGCTTTATATTATCAAGGTTATAGATATCACCATTGTCAACATTTACAGCTGGGTAAACATATAATTTAACGTTGTGGCCAAATCCTCGTCCGAAAGCTTCTAAAAGTCCACCGGCTAAGTTATCATAATAGCGCTCGTCGAAGATAGTGTTGAGGTTATAAATTCCAAGAATCACACCCATCAAATTTCCTTTTGTAATCGCTGAAAGATATTCCACCATTTTATAGTGTTTCAAATAGTTGGAAATCATAACGGTATAACCCAATGAACACAATAATTTAGCGCGGTCTAAAAAGTCGTTATCTGAAATTTTTCCGTCAGCTGTTAAATCCTTTAAAGTCAACTCAAAAACCACTTCTAGATTATCTTCTTTAACTCTCGATTCTTTTAAAAATGCTTTTCTTCCATTTTCAATCATATCGATGTGCACTTTTGTAACGGGACGAAAACGTCCACGCATCAACAATACGTTTTTCTTGTACAGTGCAGTTGCAGGTTGTTTTACATTCTTTGCTAAATCAAACATTGTAGCGTCAGTGATTCCTCGTTTTACTAAATTCAAGGCTATCACGCGGTTATCCATTTGTTCAAAATCTTTTCCCGAAACGCTAAGCATATCAATTTCCATACGATCACGTGGAATTCTATGAACCAAAGCTGATAAGAAATGCTCTAAATCATTATAATGGGTATAACATGCATGAATTAAGTTGACACCTAAAATTCCAATAGCTTCTTGTTGTGCTTGATGGCTATTGTCGTGCATTTTTATGTGTAAAATAACATCATTAGCTGGTCCTCCTAAATGCAATTGAAAACGAATTCCAACCCAACCTTGACCTTGATTGGTTTTGTGATAATTCAAGGATTCAACAGTATTACAAAAAGCAAAAAAGCGCGATTCTTTATGTTTTGTTGGAAGGACTTCAGCTAAGCGATTGTATTCAGTGTCTAACATCGTAACCAATCTTTCCTCACAAACATATCTTGAGGCAACGCCATACAACGAGTCAGATACTTTCATATCGTATGCAGATTGTGTGAAAGCAATTGTTCCCGAACTTCCTCCAGCTTTGAAAAAGTTAGCAGCTACTTCTTGACCAGCACCAATTTCTGCAAAGCATCCGTAAATATCAGGTGTTAAATTGATTTTTAGCGCTTTGTCTTCTGTCGTTAAACGTGATGTTGTCTCTCCCATAATTAATGTGGATCTTTAAATTTTGGATTATTGATGAAATTGTAATCAGTCAATGTAAGTAAGAATTTCTTCAATAAATATTTTTCTTGTGAATCCAATTGAACCCCGCCTTGACCAGCAAATTCAATCAAAGGATCAATCGTTGGACTCATTTTTATTCCGCTTGAGTAATGTTCAATTACCTCATCCAAAGTTGTAAACCGACCATCGTGCATATAGGGCCCAGACAACGATATATTTCGTAAAGTTGGAACTTTGAATTTACCATTATCATTTTGATTTCCTGTAACGTGTCCACGGCCTAAGTCAGTAAACGTTGCATCCAATCCATTGTTACTGAATTTTTTAACCTGCATCAAAGGTCCGTTGTGACAATGAAAACAATCTGCTCCATTTAAACTTTTGAATAAATCATAACCAGCCCATTCTTCTACATCAATTGTTTGAAAAATCGCTAAATCAGCTTGACTTAATGGCAATCCATTTTCGTACTTATACATAACATCAAACTTAGATTCACCAGAAACCATCGTTCGAATAAATTGTGCAATTGCTTTTGAAACTTTGATCGAATCAATTCCTTCTTCACCAAAAGCTCTAAAGAAACGATTACGATAGGCCATATCTAAGTTTAATTTTTTCACAGCATCTTTCCAACTTTGATGCATTTCAATTGGATTTGGAACAGGTTCTAGAATTTGTTGTTCCAAAGTTGCAGCACGTCCATCCCAGAAAAAGAAATCTTCCCAGCCCATATTAATTAAAGCCATCGACTGACGGTTGCCAGCAATTCCATCGATACCAACTGAAAATTGACGGCTATCAGAAAATGAATTTTCAGCAAAATGACAGCTCCCACAACTAATTGTATTGTCGCCACTTAATTTTTTTTCATAGAACAACAAACGACCCAACTCAACACCTTCAACTGTTAAAGGATTATCACTCGGGATATTCATTTTCGGAAAATGACTTGGAATTTCTAAGTTATAAGGTGTTGCTTGAAAACCAACTTTGTCTTTTCTGCAAGAACTTAAAAACGCTGTAACTAGAAGAAGTGATAAAACTAATTTCATTAATAAGGTTTAAAAGCTTGTTTAAAATTCTGATTTACTTTTTGTGTAAGTGCTTGTTGACCAGCAGCAGTGTGGGTCAAGTTTTCAGTTTTTAAATCGATATTTTGACCGTTATTTTGAAGGAAATTATCAAATTCAAATTTTAAAGGAAGCTCATACTCATAAGTTGAATTTTTCACCCAACTTAAATTCGAAAAACTAAAATTTTCTAAATAAGTATCGGTTCCAATATGATAGCTAAAACTATGGTCGAACAAAGCAACTCCGTCATTTA
>CALPMC020000158.1 GCA_943324565.2 Chitinophaga pinensis
ACTAAACGACCTTCAGCTAAAATGATTACGTCATGACCGTTAACGTTGTAAATATCAACTTGCGGTTTCACTTCGTTTTTCGTGTGACCAAAGTTTGTGTTCAACCAACCCATATCGATTTCATTATCGAAGTGACCGATGTTACAAACGATTGCTTTGTCTTTCATCTTTTCGAAATGGCGACCAACAACGATATTTTTATTTCCAGTAGTTGTAACGATGATGTCACCTAAATGAACAACATTATCAAATCTTTTCACTTCAAATCCATCCATTGCAGCTTGTAACGCACAAATTGGGTCAATTTCAGTAACGATAACTCTAGCTCCAGCACCTTTCAAAGAAGCAGCTGAACCTTTTCCAACGTCACCATAACCACAAACAACTGCAACTTTACCAGCCATCATCACGTCAGTTGCACGACGAATTGAATCTACTAAAGATTCTTTACATCCGTATTTATTGTCGAATTTTGATTTTGTAACTGAATCATTCACGTTGATTGCAGGCATCACCAATGTTCCGTTTTTAACACGCTCGTACAAACGGTGAACACCAGTTGTAGTTTCTTCAGAAAGACCTTTAATGTCTTTTGCCAATTCTGGGTAGCGATCAAAAACCATGTTTGTTAAATCACCTCCGTCGTCCAAAATCATATTTAATGGTTGACCGTCAGAAAATGCAAACAATGTTTGTTCAATACACCAATCGAATTCTTCTTCGTTCATTCCTTTCCAAGCATAAACAGGAATTCCAGCAGCAGCAATTGCAGCAGCAGCTTGATCTTGTGTTGAGAAAATGTTACAAGAAGACCAAGAAACTTCTGCTCCTAAATCAACTAATGTTTCAATTAAAACAGCAGTTTGAATTGTCATGTGTAAACATCCTGCAATTCTTGCTCCAGCTAATGGTTTAGATGTACCAAACTCTTCGCGAAGTGCCATTAATCCTGGCATTTCAGCTTCAGCCAAAACGATTTCTTTACGTCCCCAAGCAGCAAGACTGATGTCTTTAACTTTGTAAGATAATTTTTCTGTAGTATTACTCATTTTATTTATTTTTCTATTTTAAGCGTACAAAGTTACGAAACTAAAATCCAAACACAAAAACAATGTTTTATGACTAAATTTTAAATTCTTCATTTTCATTATCCTTAACATAACTTTTAACGTTGGATTTATTTCAACTTTCAGTTATCAATTTTAACTTATTAAATTCTTTCTCGAATCATCTCTTCCAAACCTTTCACAAACAATGGATGGTCGTTTGAACTAGGAACTAATTGCACTTTTTCGCCGCCGTGTTCTTCGAATATTTCTTGATATTCAGAGCCAATTTCAATAATCGTTTCCAAACAATCAGCAACGAAAGCAGGACTAAATACCAATAATTTTTTCGCGCCTTTTTTAGCTTGTTCTTCCACAATCTTATCAGAGAAAGGTGTTAACCATTTTTTGTCTAATCTCGATTGAAAACAAACAGTGTATTGTTCTTCTCTCAATCCTAATTTTGAAGCTATCAAGCGTGTTGTTGCAAAAGAGGTTGCTTTATAACAAAATTTATTTTCTTCATTTATTTCTGATTCACAAGGCTGGTCGCTACACAAATCAGTTCCTTCATACACTTTATCTACTTGTCGTTCAGGCAAGCCGTGATAGGAAAACAAAATGTGATCGAAATCGCTTAAGTTAAATGCTTTAGTTCGTTCGATAATTGAATCAATGTAACCTTCGTTGTCCCAAAACTGATTGATGATTTTTATTTCAGGAATTACCCACCATTTACGAATGAGGTTCATTGCTTTTTCAATCGCAGAACCTGAAGAGGCACTTGCATATTGTGGAAACAAAGGTAATATAATGATTTGGTCGTAATTTGCTTTGTGCATTCTATCCAAAACTGAATCCATTGACGGATTTTGGTAACGCATTGCCAATTCAATCGTAACATTTTCGTCTTTAAACAAGTCTTTTAACTTATTTTGAACGTTAACAGAATGTGTGATTAATGGCGAAACTCCTTTTCCAACTTCCCACAATTCTTTATAAATCTTTGCAGATTTTGGTGCTCTAAAAGGAACGATTATGCCATTCACTAAAATTTTTCTTGCCAACCAAGGAATGTCAATCACTCGTGGATCGTTCAAAAATTCAGATAAATACGTACGAACATCGCTTGTGCTTGGGCTATCTGGAGTTCCTAATTGAAGTAATAATACGCCTGTTTTTTTCATTCTTTATTTCTTTTTCCTAATTGGATTAGTTGCTAAACAACCAATAGCTTCATAAGTTCCAAAATTAAGGACAATTTCTTGTGATAGGGCTAAATTTTAAAAACAGATTTTTTAAATTAATACATAATTGAGCGACTATATATTGGAGAAAAAATAACCCTTAGCACAATAGTTCGATGTTGACACTCTCTTTGTTACCTTTTTTTATTGGAAAAGAGATTAAGTTACTGAGTCTTGGAGTTAAACTCTAAATATTTAAACTTCCAACTTAATCTAGGATTTATTATTTCACCAATTTCGATCAAATCCTGTGTCGACCATTTTTTCTTCGGTGTTTGTTCTTAGGGCGAAGTTGAATCCGTTATAAACTGAATAGCCACCGAAGTTTCCTTGTTTGTCAATAGCTAAGAAACAACATTGTAAACCTGTTAAATCTTTGTGTTTTTTAATAATACGATTTACTGCCTCCTTGCACGCATCAACTGGAGAGAATCCTTGTCGCATTAATTCAACAACAGTGTGACTACCTGCAATTCGAATTATCGCCTCACCTAAACCTGTTGCTGTTGCTGCACCAACTTCATTATCAATAAATAATCCTGCTCCAATAATTGGTGAATCCCCTACTCGTCCGTGTAATTTATATGCCCAACCACTCGTTGTACAAGCACCACTGAAATCGCCGTTAGCATCCATTGCAATCATGCCAATAGTATCGTGGTTCTCGTGGTTAATTTCAGGTTTTTTAAATAGTTCTTTGTTTTCCTTCTTCCATTCTTGCCATTCTTTTTTAACTTCAGGTAAAGGTGTTTTTGCTGTTTCGAATCCGTTTTCAATTGCAAATTTTTCAGCTCCTTCCCCAACTAACATAACGTGTTGGGTTTTTTCCATTATCGCTCGGGCAACGGAAACTGGATGTTTAATTCCTTCTACAAATGCGACTGAACCACAGCGCGATTGCTCGTCCATGATGCAAGCGTCTAAAGTTACATGTCCGTCTCTGTCAGGTCTTCCGCCAATTCCCACACTTCGATTCGTAAGATCATTTTCAGTTACACGCACTCCTTTTTCGACTGCATCTATTGCTTTTCCTCCCTTGCTCAAAATTTCCCAAGCAGCTTTGTTAGCATCTAATCCATGAATCCAAGTGGAAAGAATAATAGGGCCTGTTGCTTTTGCTTCAAAGGAATTTCCTATTAAAGTTGTTGCTTTAATTGGTTTAACAACCGATAATGCTCCTGCTATTAAGCCAAATTTAAAAAAGGATCTTCGTCTCATTTATTCTTCTTTTTCTTTAATTCATTTGCTAACCAAACTTGATATTTACGCGCATTTCGCATGTGTTGAACATCCGACGATACAAAATTATGGGTGTAAGAAAAATCAGGTTTCGCACACATGAACAAATAATCGTGTTGCTGATAATTCAAAACAGCGTCCAAAACTTTCTCGGAAGTCATACAAATTGGACCTGGGGGTAAACCTTTCACTTTGTAAGTGTTGTAAGCACAATCAACGGAGCGATGTTCACGTAATAAACGCTCAACTCCATTTAACTTCTCTTCCCAACAAAATTTGAACGTTGGATCGGATTGCAACAACATTCCTTTCTTTAGGCGATTCAAGTAAAGTCCAGCAATTGTTGACCATTCTGATGAATGAATCGACTGCTCGCTGTATACAATACTTGCTAAAGTTGCGAGTTGACTCGGTGAAGTGAAACCCATTTTTGACAATTTATTTTTTCGATCGGGAGTCCAGAAATTTCGAAATTCTTGCGCCATCCGTTCTACAAATTGTTTTTCATCGGTATCATAAAACATGGAATAAGAATTGGGCATAAAAAGCGCAGGCAATTGCTCTAGTGTAAAACCAAACTTATTTAAAGTTTCTGCATCTGTTA
>CALPMC020000159.1 GCA_943324565.2 Chitinophaga pinensis
AAAATGAAAATCATAATGATTATTACGACCATTCGTTCGGATTTGCTGGTTTGAAAGATTAATTCATTTTTCTCGAAATTGGTCTTTACTTGAAAGTTAGAGCCTAGCGCAGATTGAATTTTTTCTTTCACTTCATCATTGGTGAATTCGCCCTTCACTTGAACATAAACGTGCGTTAATTCGCTTGAATAATTTAACAACTCACGAGTTGCTGCTAATGGCCATAAAAGTTTGTCCTCATTAACTTCTTTGTTGTAATTCATTATACCTGAAATGAAAACAGCTTGCGTATAGAATGGATTTTTACCTAAGCGTATTTTGATGTTTCGCTTCGGCGCATAAATAATTAATCGTTCTTGTTCGCCGTCAGTTGGCATAATTCCATCAAGTTTTTTGAACAAATCAACGCCAATAATTCCAAACGATTTTTCGCTATTCACATCCTCAAAAGTCGAAGTTCCAGCCCAAAGATGTTGTTTTAGATCAATTGTTTGAAGATAGTTTTGTTCAACGCCAATCAAAGTAGCATTTACCCATTTTTTTTCGTGGCGAAGCACAACGATTTCTTCAATTACTTTGGAATAGGATTTAACTTCAGGAATTGCAGCTAATTTTTTCCAGTCAATTTCGCGCTCGTCGAAAGTTTTTCGTTTATTGGCAACAATCGTAATGTCTGCATCAAATTCACTGTAAAGCGTTTCAATCATTTTTTCAATCCCGTTGAAAGCAGAAAGAACGATAACAAGTGCGGCTGTGATTATAAAAACACCAACGGTAGAAATACGAGAAATTAAGGTAATAATATTCTTTTTCCGTCCTGAACGAATGTATTTCAGCGCTATGTAAAAAGGAACGTTAATTGTTTACTTTTTTAAAAGTTCACTGATTTTCATTGCATAATCCATTGAATCATCGATGTGGAAAGTCAACTCTGGAATCATGCGCATGTTTTTTAATCTACGCCCGACTTCTCCACGAATTTTTCCTTTATTGACAAGAATGTTTGCCAATACTTTTTCTTTTTCGGGACCAGCAAAAATACTCAAGAAACATTTAGCATAAGATAGGTCGGAAGTTACTCTAACAATTGTCACTGTTACCATTGCACCTAAGCAAATTTCGGAAGCATTGCGTTGAAAAAAAGTTGATAATTCTGCCTGAATTACTGCTTCAATTTTATTCTGTCTGATTGAACCCATGGTGCAAAGTTAAGAATAGTTGAGGTGCTTTTCTTGTCCTGACGTCTAAAATAAATTTAAAGTACTTCAATGAAATAAAAATCAATAACCCTTAACTAGCAAATTAGTAATTGAAAACGTTTTATCTTAGATTCTGGTTTTTGATTTTGCATTGCTCAAAAACTTTTAAAAATGGATTAGAATTTACCCTTAATGTTAAAAGAATCCTGATTTGAATTTTATTAATTACAATTTCAAAACCAAACCCTTCTTATTTTTGTTGTATTAAAAAACAATTTAAAATGAATCCGCATATTTCAAAAATTAATTTAGAATTAGCTGAATTGCGTCAGGCACTAATCAAACATCCACTATATGCACAAGTGAGTGAAATTCATGATTTTCAAACATTTATGGAAGAGCACATTTTTGCAGTGTGGGATTTTATGAGTTTGTTGAAAGCATTACAACGTGGATTAACATGTGTGGAACTTCCCTGGAAACCTACAGGTAGTCCAACGACGCGCCGTTTTATTAATGAAATTGTTTTAGGAGAAGAGTCAGATATGGACTCTAATGGAGAAGTTGCAAGTCATTTTGAGTTGTATATTGAAGCCATGAAAGAAATTGGTGCAAACACTAAAATCATCGAATCTTTTTTAGAGTTAATTGAAAATGGCCATTCGATTGAAACAGCTTTAAATGAATCTGAAATCAATCAAGAGACACGCAATTTTGTAAATTTCACTTTTTCTATTCTTCAAACAAATTCAAATCATCAGATTGCTTCCGTCTTTACTTTTGGTCGTGAAGATCTGATTCCTGAGATGTTTATTCAAATATTAAAGGAAATGGAATCGAAAGGTCAAAAAAATATATCTAAATTATTGTATTATTTGGAGCGTCACATCGAAGTAGATGGTAATGATCACGGTCCTATTTCTTTGAAAATGATAGAAGAATTATGTGGCGATGACGAACAAAAATGGATAGAAGTGCTAGAAAGTGCAAAAGCTGCACTTCAAATGCGTATTGAATTATGGAATGGTGTTTCGCAAAAGTTAATGCAGTTAAGCGCTGTATAATATTTGGTAACTTCGCAGAAAATTTCTTTCGTGTTCTTTACTCCTTTTCTTACTGATGTAAGTTCAATTGAATTACCTCAACATTTCACTTATCCGTTTTATTATTCACCTCATCGTTTAAGTTTAGTTGCTTGTCGCGAGTTACAAGATTATTTAAAAACACAAACTGATTTTAAACACAATTTCGGCTTCGATGAAAACGATAAAAGTTTGCAAATCGGAAAAATGTTTGGTGTATTAGTTGTCAAAAATCAAGCGGGAGAATTGGGATATTTATCCGCTTTTTCAGGAAAATTAGCAGATGAAAATCACCATAAAAGATTCGTTCCACCTGTGTTTGATTTGCTCGAAAAGGGTAATTTTTTTAGAATTGGAGAAGTCGAAGTGAATGACATTACTTTACAAATTCAAACACTAGAAAAGGATGAAAAATATTTGGAATTAAAATCTAAATTGGAACTTTTCAAAGTAGAAACGGACGCAGAAATTGCAAGTAAAAAACAACAACTTAAAGCTTCGAAAAAAATACGTGACGAAAAACGAGCAGCTGCAAAAATAAATTTAACTGAAGCAGCGCAATTGCTTTTAATTGAAAATTTGAAAACGGAAAGTATTCGTGAACAATTGGAAGCAAAAGATTTTATTCGCGAAATAAATTTGAAATACCTGGAACATGAGCAATTGTTTCTTGAGAGGGAAAATATAATTCAACAGCTAAAGGAAGAGCGGGCAGCAAAATCTTCGCACTTGCAAAAAGAAATATTTGAGCAATATACCTTTTTGAATCAAGCTCAAAAAAAGAAAAGTCTTCTCGAAATTTTTTCTCAAACCGTCTTCCAAACTCCACCTGCTGGAGCTGGAGAATGTGCTGCACCTAAGTTGTTACAATATGCTTTTTTAAACAAATTTCAACCTATTTGCATGGCAGAATTTTGGTGGGGAAAATCTCCCAATTCAGAAGTGCGACTCCATGAACAATATTACCCTGCATGCCGAGGAAAATGCGAACCAATTTTAGCGCATATGTTGGAAGGAATTTCATTGGAAAAAAACCCAATGTTGGAACAAGCAACGGTTAAAGAAATTCCAATTATTTATGAAGATGAATATCTTTTACTCGTTAACAAACCGCCCGAATTTTTATCCGTTCCAGGAAAGGAGCTAAAAGATTCAGTTTATGAACGAATGCGACTAAAATTTCCAAAAGCCTCTGGACCTTTGTTAGTTCATCGCCTAGATATGTCAACATCGGGATTGCTACTAATTGCAAAAACAGAAGAAATTTATAAGCATCTTCAATCTCAATTTATTCGACGGATTGTCAAAAAATCATACATCGCATTTTTAGATGGGATTGTGAATCAATTGGAAGCTGATATTTCACTTCCGCTCCGTGTTGATTTGGAAGATCGGCCAAAACAATTAGTTTGCTATGAACACGGGAAAAATGCTTTCACAAAGTATAAAGTTATCGGTATTGAAAACGGGAAAACGCGCATTCAATTTTTCCCAATTACAGGTCGAACGCATCAGTTACGGGTGCATGCTGCTCATCATTTGGGTTTAAATTGCCCAATTATTGGCGACGACTTATATGGTACGAAGGGCGAACGTTTGTGTTTACATGCTCAATGGATTCAATTCAAACATCCTATAACGAAAGAAATCGTTGAGTTTAATTGCGAGCCTGAATTTTAAGGTTTAATTCTTCCCTAACTTTTTGATATACACTTTTGAAAAGTCAATTATTCCGGATTGATTCACCTGAAAATCGCGTA
>CALPMC020000160.1 GCA_943324565.2 Chitinophaga pinensis
AATAATAATAACCATCTTCTTTTTTGTTGTATTTGATGGGGGCATCGTGATCCATTCGCATAGCAAACAAATCTTTCTCAATGGTTGAGTCACAAATGTTTTCGCCGTAAGTTGGACCATAAAGTGCTTCCTCACAAGCAATTCGCATGTCTTGTTTTGAAGGAAATGACTTGTATTTATTGCGTATCATTCGGTCGATAATACGATACCGAAGAATGGCATTTTTAATGTACGACATTAGTTACTCAAGACTTTGTTTTGAAAACCAAAAAGTTCGAAATATTTGATTGCTTTCACAACTTCTTCTGGCACATCGTCTTCCCAACTTGTAACTCCAGCCTTGATTTTACTCAAAACGTCATCTGACATAATATGCAATAAATTTTGGTCGTATTCTTTGATGGCTGTCATTTTATCGTTGTCGCGCATGTATTGCAAAAGTCCGTGTAAATTCTTCGGTAATTTGATATTATCTAAATTGTAAATCGAACCGTCTTCCATATTTAAAGCTGGATACACATACAATTTCACATTATGACCAAATCCTCTTCCGAAAGCTTCAAGTAATCCGCCAGGAAGATTGTCATAATAACGTTCGTCAAAAATGGTAACCAAATTGTAAACGCCTAAAATTACACCCATTAAGTTTCCTTTTGTAATGGCCGTGAGGTATTCTACCATTTTATAATGCTTCAAGTAGTTGGAAATCATTACGGTATAACCCAATGAACTCAATAATTCTGCTCGGTCTAGGAAATCTTTATCAGAAATTTTTCCATCGGCCGTTAAGTCTTTTAAAGTCAGTTCAAAAATAACTTCGAGGTTGTCTTCGCTTACGCGTTTTTCTTTTAAAAATGCCGTACGACCTTTTTCAATCATATCAATATTGACTTTCGTAACAGGACGAAAACGACCACGCATCAAAAGAATGTTTTTTTTGTATAAAGCAGTTGCAGGTTGTAGTACATTTTTAGCTAAATCAAACATTGTAGCATCTGTTATTCCTCTTCGCACTAAATTTAAGGCAATCACGCGATTATCTACATTTTCAAAATCACTACCAGAAACACGAAGCATATCAATTTCCATTCTATCACGGGGGATTCGATGAACTAACGCTGTTAAAAAATCTTCTAAATCGTTATAATGTGTATAGCAGGAATGTATTAAGTTTACCCCCAATATTCCTAACGCTTCTTGTTGAGCCTTGTGGCTATTATCATGCATTTTAATGTGAAGAATTACATCATTTGCAGGACCACCAAGTTTTAATTGAAAACGAATTCCAACCCAACCTTGACCTTGATTGGTTTTATGGTAATTCAAGGATTCAACTGTATTACAAAAAGCAAAAAAGCGTGATTCTTTGTGTTTTGTTGGAAGCACTTCTGCTAAACGATTGTATTCAGTGTCTAACATCGTAACCAATCTTTCCTCACAAACATATCTTGAAGCAACGCCATACAACGAATCCGAAACTTTCATATCATATGCAGATTGCGTGAAAG
The DNA here is from genome assembly GCA_943324565.2 of Chitinophaga pinensis. Lineage (GTDB taxonomy): Bacteria > Bacteroidota > Bacteroidia > Flavobacteriales_D > Crocinitomicaceae > UBA952. The sequence continues at coordinate 1,509 of CALPMC020000160.1, forward strand.
CAATTGTTCCCGAACTTCCTCCAGCTTTGAAAAAGTTTGCTGCTACTTCTTGCCCAGCACCAATTTCTGCAAAGCATCCGTAAATATCAGCTGTTAAATTGATTTTTAGCGCTTTGTCTTCTGTCGTTAAACGTGATATTGTCTCTCCCATGATTAATGTGGATCTTTAAATTTTGGATTATTGATAAAATTATAATCAGTTAATGTAAGTAAGAATTTCTTTAATAAATATTTTTCTTGTGAATCCAATTGAACTCCGCCTTGACCCGCAAATTCAATCAAAGGATCAATCGTTGGACTCATTTTTATTCCGCTTGAGTAATGTTCAATAACTTCATCCAAAGTTGTGAAGCGACCATCGTGCATGTATGGCCCTGACAAAGATATATTTCGCAAAGTTGGAACTTTGAATTTACCATTATCATTTTGATTTCCTGTAACGTGTCCACGGCCTAAATCAGTAAACGTTGCATCTAGACCATTATTACTAAATTTTTTCACCTGCATCAAGGGTCCGTTGTGACAATGAAAACAATCTGCTCCATTTAAGCTTTTGAATAAATCGTAACCAGCCCATTCTTCTACATCAATTGTTTGAAAAATAGCCAAATCAGCTTGACTTAATGGCAATCCGTTTTCGTATTTATACATAACATCAAACTTAGATTCACCAGAAACCATCGTTCGAATAAATTGTGCAATTGCTTTTGAAACTTTGATTGAGTCAATTCCTTCTTCTCCAAACGCTCTAAAGAAACGATTGCGATAGGCCATATCTAAGTTTAATTTTTTCACCGCATCTTTCCAACTTTGATGCATTTCTATTGGATTTGGAACAGGTTCTAGAATTTGTTGTTCCAAGGTTGCTGCACGTCCATCCCAGAAAAAGAAATCTTCCCAGCCCATATTGATTAAAGCCATCGACTGACGGTTGCCAGCAATACCATCGATACCAACTGAAAATTGGCGGCTGTCTGAAAATGAATTTTCAGCAAAATGACAACTACCACAACTAATGGTATTATCACCACTTAATTTTTTTTCGTAAAAAAGTAACCTTCCCAACTCAACACCTTCCATTGTTAAAGGATTGTCGCTTGGGATGTCCATTTTCGGAAAATGACTTGGAATTTCTAAGTTATATGGTGTTGCTTGAAAACCAACTTTGTCTTTTCTGCAAGAACTTAAAAAAGCTGTAACTAGAAGAAGTGATAAAACTAATTTCATTAAAAATGCTTAAAAGCTTGTTTGAAATTCTGATTTACTTTTTGTGTAAGAATTTGTTGACCAGCAGCAGTGTGCGTCAAGTTTTCAGTTTTTAAATCGATATTTTGACCGTTATTTTGAAGGAATGTATCAAATTCAAATTTTAAAGGAAGCTCATATTCATATGTTGAATTTTTCACCCAACTTAAATTCGAAAAACTAAAATTTTCTAAATAAGTATCGGTTCCAATATGATAGCTAAAACTATGGTCGAACAAAGCAACTCCGTCATTTAAAGTGTCAGCTTTTCCTTCAATAACAATAAAAATATAACCCGTATTCCAACCCCAATGCATTGGTCCAGCGTTGCTGATATTTAAAGGACTTTCATTTGCAAAGGCCGACGGATCGTCGTGATTCAAACTTTCAATGACTCCAATACTTCCTTGCAAACTCGTAAATTTTGTGGGGTCACCAATGGTTCTTAAAGCTGTTTTACCATTTTCTCTAAAATCATAAAGAATAGCTTCGGCCAATGAATTTGAATTGTTTTTGACATCAGTCATATAAAACTTGAAGTCCAAAATTTTAAAATCATAGCCTTCAACGGTCGTGTAAACTGAATCAAGAAATAGATTTTCCGTTCCAAATGTTGGCTGAACAGTTAGTGATAAATAGGTATCTTCTGTTTTTGTAGGTTCATCTTTATCACAAGAAAAAAATAGAAGACCTAAAGGAATTAAAAAAAATAATGCTCTCATACTACAAATTTAAAGTAAAAAGCGCTTTAATTTCTAACTTTAAAAGTTAAAAAGACCCAAACAAAAATAATGAATCACATCGATAGACAAAAAAATCCGCTTTTGGTTTTAAATGCTTCGGCAGGAAGTGGTAAAACACATCAATTAGTTTTGGAGTATTTGACAATTTTACTTGGGGACCAAGCAAATAAAAACAAGTTCAAATCCATTGTGGCAATGACTTTCACTAATAAAGCCGCATTAGAAATGAAAAACAGAATCATAAGTACCTTGGATGGAATTATCAGGTATGACGGTTCACAATCTAAGATAAAATCAATGTTGGATGCTTTGTTGATTTCGGTTCAAACGGATGAAACTACTTTAAAGCAAAAATGTAAAGATGCTTTGACTGCAATTTTACACGGTTACGAAGATTTCCACGTTTCAACAATTGATAAATTTAACTTGCGACTAATTCGTTCTTTTAGCCGAGATTTAGATTTGCCTGGTGATTTTGAAATCA
>CALPMC020000161.1 GCA_943324565.2 Chitinophaga pinensis
ACAAATTCCCCAGCAACTGAAAGTACGCCGTTCGCCGTTCGTTCCTCAAAAACCCCCGTTTTTAAACCGTCTTTAAACGTGTACATTTCTTTCGCAACTCCATTGGTATAAAAGGATTTTATAAACCCATTACCATCTTTGACTGTTTGTGCTTGCAACGAATCTTCTTCCCAAAATGCACGAAGGTAAACTGTCTCATTCACAACTTCTTCTGTTTTCCAAGGGCGACCATCATTGTAGAAATAATCCCATTTTCCATCCGGACTTCCTAAAATGTAATTTCCAGAAACGATTAATTTTCCGTCTTCATTGTATTCTTTAAAAGAAGAATCTGGTACGTTATAGGTGAAAAAACTGACCGTTTTAATTTTCTTTGAAGGAAAATAGACAATTTGTTTTCCGTGAATGCGATTGCGATAATACATCCGATCTTCTTCCAGAATTCCGTCGAAAGAATAAAATTGCCACAGTCCATGTTTTTCCGTTTTATTCAAAACAACTTTTTCTTCATTGACATAATAGGAACCAATTGCTTGTAAATGTTTTTTCTGATTATCCCAATAAATTCTTGCTTTCGGTGATAGATTTTCTTTTAATATTTTTTCATATTGACCAAAAGAATTATGTAAAGAAGTAACTAAGAAAAGAAAAACGAGAAAAAGTTTGAAATTCATAATAGTATTTGACTTTTATTAACCCACAATTTGCAGGAGTGTTACAGGTATTTAATGAAATTTTGAAGAATAAGGAAGATTCCAAATAAACTAAAAATGATTCCTATCAAGCGATTGAGTGCATTTAGAAGATTGGGCGTAACAAGCGGACGTAATTTCTTTGCGGCGAAAATTTTAAGTACATCAATACCAAAAAAGGTAATTATTACAATACAAACAAATAGAAATTCCCAAGGAAAAATTGAGTTCGCTGGTGAAACTTGAGTTGCCAATGACATTACACTCATCCAGTAGAAAATCACCAATGGATTTGCCAAATTGAGCAAAAACCCTTTAAGACCTAACAGGAAATAATCTTTAGTTTGAGAAGGTGTAGCTGCAATCGAAGCTGTAAGTTCCAAAACTTCAGGGTTTTCAAGGCTATTCATATCTCTCTTCTTTTTGAATAAATTATAAAGTCCATAACCAATGAAAATACTTCCTCCGACAAAGCCAAAAATGATTTTATTGTCGCCGGAGTCTAAACTTTTAAGCTGATCAACAAAAATAGCAGCAAACAAAACGTACATCACATCACTGAGTAATACACCAAAATCTAGAACTAATGCAGACTTAATTCCTTTAGTTATACTAGTTTCAAGCAATACAAAAAAAACAGGGCCAATCATGACACTCAATAAAAATCCAATACCGAAGGCTTGTAAAAAGAACTGCATACCACAAAATTAAGCTTATTATAAAGTAAATTACCAAACAAATTATTGATTGTTCCCCAATCAATTGTGAATAATTCAAGTAATCTAATTAACTTTACACCCATAATTAAATATTTTATGAGAACTGGTCTTGCGAATCAAAAATTGGATGCTATTATTTCTAAGGTTGAACAACATGGTGTGGCTGCACCAAATTTAGTAGACGATTTAAAAGATTTACGTGAATCTGCACTTCTTGAACAAGATCCTTTAGTTGTAAAAGTTTTGCGTTTAACGTATGAGTTTTTGGAAGAAAACAGCGCGTTTGACGTTGAAGCTCAATACGAAGAAGACGAAGAGGGAAATGAATATCCAATCGAAATCGACGACAAAGAAAATTTGTTGTACTTATTGAATCTTCTTAAAAATGCGGAACATAAAATCAACCGCGAAGAAATCAAAGATTATAGAACTTCTCTTAAAATGGAGTTGTATTAATTCTTAAATCAAATTTTTTTCTTGTTATTCGGTTTTCTTGAACTTAATCGAGATTTCTAGTATTGTTCTCAAAGACTCTTTTGTTAATTGATAGGTTCTTATCTTATTTTAAATCTTTTAACCAGAGATCAATTCTGATTTTTTTAAAATTATCAGTTTTAAATCATTTGTCAAAATTCAAATTATATCTTTGAACTTTATTTAAAATATGGAACACACTAAGAAAGATTGGAACGAAATAAAAAGCAACGATAGCTGGGCAGTTTTTAAAATCATGTCCGAATTTGTAGAAGGCTACGATAGAATGGCGAAAATTGGACCTTGTGTCTCCATTTTTGGTTCAGCTCGCACGAAAGAAGACAACAAATATTATCAATTAACAGTTGACATTGCAGAAAAAATCGCTCGATTAGGTTACGGTGTAATTTCTGGTGGAGGACCTGGAATCATGCAGGCAGCAAATAAAGGTGCGCAATTAGGAAAAGGAGCTTCTGTAGGACTAAATATAGATTTACCATTTGAACAAAATCATAATCCTTATATTGATCCAGAACATAACTTAGAATTCGATTACTTCTTTGTTCGAAAAGTAATTTTCGTAAAATATTCGCAAGCATTTGTTGTTCTTCCTGGTGGATTTGGAACCTTAGATGAATTTTTTGAAGCACTAACATTAATCCAAACTAAGAAAATAGCAAAGCGACCAGTGGTTCTTGTAGGAAAATCTTATTGGACTGGCTTAATGCTTTGGGTAGAAGAAGTAATGTTGAACGAGGAACACAACATTTCACCTATAGATTTAGACTTGGTAAAAATTGTTGATACGGCAGATGAAGCAGCTCAAATTATTGAAGATTTCTACCGTTCGCACTCGCTTTCGCCGAATTTCTAATATTAGAATTGATTCTTATCTTTGTAATGCGTTTTATCCAATCACTATGATTAAAAAACTAAAGGACTTTATTCTCACGAAGCATTTTCTAAAACATTTCGGTCTTGTTATTTTGTTTTATTTATCAGCTGTTCTAATTACTGTTATATATTTAAATCTAGCGACAAACCACGGAGAAAAAATTGCTGTTCCAAACTTTACAGGAATGTCAAGTAATGAGGCAAAGCAAAAAATTGAGGAGTTAGGTTTAGAATTTCAAATCTTGGATAGCGTTTACGACCCAAAATTACCTGAAGGAACAGTTGTTGAGCAATTAGTAGAACCAACTGCACTTTCAAAAGTTTATGTAAAAACAGGTAGAGCGATAGGTTTAAGACTTTCAAAAAAATCCGAATTGGTGGAAATGCCAACTTTGGTTCACAAACAAATTCAATTAGCTGAAAGTATTTTGGAGCAACGTTCTTTACGTTACGAAATTAGATACCGTTCAACAAGTGAAGAAAATGGTTCAGTATTAGAACAATTATATAGAGGCAGAAGAATCAGAGAAGGTGAAAAAATTCCTCGCGGAGCTGTTGTCATACTTATTGTTGGTCAAAACGATTTAGGTGAGCCTTTGTCACTTCCGAATTTAGTTGGTTTATCCATGGATCAGGTAAAAATGATGTTGGATACAACAGGTTTTACATCTTATAGCTTTGTCTGTCCGGATTGCTTAACGAAAGAAGATTCAATGGCTGCAATAATTTTTGGTCAATCACCAGAATATATTGAAGGGAAAACCGTTCTTAAGTCAACACATTTCACCATTACGATGTCAAAATCTGGTATTGGTAACTAATACGAACTTAAACAAAAGCCTTCATGCGTATTCTTTTTGCCTTTATTTTACTTGCAAATTTCGTGTTTTCTCAAGGAATGGAAATCGGACCTTTGATGCAAAACACAAGCATTTCCTCAGTTGCTAACTATACAACCAAGATGGACGGTGCTTCTTTTGATAGCACAATAATTTACCTGCCAGATACGCTTCAACTTCCTTTTCTGGATGAATTTTCAACGAATAAATTTCAAGACTACGTTCTAGATTATAATTTACCAGGAATTTATAGCACTTTACATTATCGTTTATTAAATCCATCAACACAAATTGAACTTCCAGCAA
>CALPMC020000162.1 GCA_943324565.2 Chitinophaga pinensis
AGAATAAGTTAGGAAGTTTAACGAGATGTTTAGAATTATCAGTTATCATAACAGCATCGTTTAAAATACAATTGATTATAGTCTTTGTTTCCAAGAAATAGAAAATGAAATTGTATTTGGTACATTCCATTTATGCTAAAGTCATTCAAAGTAAAATCAAATAACTTAATTAAGTTTCCAATCGAACAGAGATTACTAAGCATAAATAACCTTGAACAAAGTATCTAAAACTCAAAAAAAATGACGACAAAAAAAGGGTGTGAACTAAATCACACCCTTTGAATTATAAGAAAGTTTATTCTTAGTTTTTAATGAACTTTACTGTTTCAACACCGCTAGCGTGAGTTACGTTAACGAAGTAAATTCCAGCATTCATTCCAGCTAAATCGAAGCTAAAATCAGAAGAGTTAGCAACTTCTTTAGAAGCAACAACTTTTCCTTCAATATTTGTGATTTCAACTTTAGATGCTTTCATTGAAGCAGAAATACCTTCCACTTTAATTTCGTCATTTGCAGGATTTGGAGAAACAACGATTGGAGCGATAACTTGCTCAATTGTTCCAGCAGCACCAACTACAATTCTGTAACCAGAGAATGATGTGGATTGTGGAATTATTTGTGCAGGCAATCCAGGCACAAGAACAACTGCTACCTGAGCAGTGATAAAAATTGAAACATTATAAACTCCAGTAGCTGCAGTAGTTCCAAAAACATTTGCACAACCATTTGCTCCACCATTGTATGTGCAATTTGAAATATTACATACGTAATCATATCCACTTGGTAATCCAACTACACTATCAACTTTAAACGATTGAATTGTAGAGTTAGGCGGTGCTTGTGAACTTGCCAAAGTAGCGTCAAGCGGAACTTTAAAGTCAAGATTTGCAGAGTAAAACAAATTTTGCGTTGCCGGAGGAAAGTTTGTTGTTGTGTCTGGCCAAACTCCATAAACTGAATCAGCATAGTTTGGATTCGTTGAAGGTGAACAAGATTGAGCTTGAACGTTCATAGCTGCTATAACAGCAACCGCAAAAGAAAGTAATAGTTTTTTCATAAAATAATTTTAATAGTTCAAGCAAATGTAAGAAAAAATTAGTTTTACAGTAATTTTGATTCTACTATTCTATTTTTTAACATATTCATAAGGTGCGATATATTCCTTTAAATCAGATTAAAAGTGAATTTGGAGTGGATCCATTGGAGAATCTTGACGCTTTTTTTCTTCAACTAACAACACAAAATTCAAGTCTTTGGGATACTAAAGACTTAATTGATTTTTTAAACGTTCAAAACAAACAAACTTCCGTTTTCAATGCTTGGATTGAACAACACGAGGACCTTAAAACACTCCTAATTTCTGGAAATGTTTCCAACTATTTTCTTGACAAATTCAAATGGGAAAAGCACCAATTTTTTAACGATTTTCAAACTTACATTTCTCCTTTTTTTGATGTTCTTTTACTTAGAAATAACGCATCTAATTCGTTGGAAGATTGGACAAAAATTTTCTCTTATTTTGAATTGATTGAAAAAGATCATCGCTTTTATTTGGAACAAAAATGTTATTCTTTCGTGAAAATTGAATTGGATAAATCATTTAATTCAATTGAAAACCTTTTGGATAGAAAGCTTTTTGAAAATCAATTCAACACCTTACTTTCACCGAATGTTTTAGCCTTGCATTCTTATTTGTCGCCTTCTTCTAATCGATTAAAAATAGATTTTGTTGAACGGGTTTTAAGCTTGTTTAAGCATCCTTTTTGCACCGCTAAATTAGCGAATTGGGTGTTATTACAGTTACAAAAAATGAAGTTAAATGAACAACAAATCACCAGTTTAAACGAAATTAAAACAGCAATCATTTCTGGTGAATATGCCTTTAATGAACCAAAAGTTGAACGTAAAAAGACAGTTTTTAAACGCGTTTATGGTTTCTATTCGTTGGCTATTTTGATTGTGGCCTTCTTAATTTTTGTTTTCAAGTATGATTTTTCAATGAAACCTGAATTAATTTACGAAGGTTCAGCTCTGAAGTATTTTTCGGTGAAAGAAAGAAAAGAAATTGATTCGGTAATTCGTTCAATGGATTCGATTCCAAAATTAGTATCAAATCCCGATTATTACGGCTCTGGAATGACGGTTTTTATTCGTCAATCGTTTAAGAATGAAATGGCTGAGAAATTATTCAGCGACTTAGAAACTGACAGAGATTTGCATTACGCTTCTTCTTTTGACACCCTTTTAAAAACAAAGGTTGAAGATTTGAAATCCTTAGTTTTAGTAAGCACCAAATCCTTAGTAACTAAGAAAAATGGAGAAAGTTTTGAGTTTAAAAACGAATCTGAATATGCCATTCTTTTAGTTTGTTGGGAAGAAAAATCAGGGGGACAAATTTATACTAGTGTAGTTTCACCTCAATCAACAATCCAGATGAAAGTCGCAAAAGAAGATCATTTTTTAATGCTTCCAGGTTTTGATTTTGGGAAAATCCCAACTGAAAATCTCACTTCATTTAAATTATTAGAACATCATTTTGGAACAATTGATTTTAATTTCGAAAGCGCGCTACAAGAATTTTATGTGCTGAAATCTCCTCAATCAGGAAAAAACAAAGTCTTATTTATAGGTAAAAAAGGAGAAGTGGTTGAAGTGATGGACGTGAATGGAGTTTTTGAACGCAACTAAGCTCGATTTTTTTCAAATCGTCACAAGGGAAAAACACTTAACTTTGTCTTATGATTTTATATAGTGTAACGGTAAGTATTGACCCAACAGTTGCAGAAGATTGGCTTGGTTGGATGCGAAAAGTGCATATTCCTGAAGTGATGGCTACGCAATGTTTTTCAGAAAGTAGAATTTCAAAAATTTTGGTAGAAGATGAAAACGGAATTTCTTATTCGGTTATGTATGTTTGCCCAAGTCAAGAATTAATGGACGAATACACGAGCAAACACGCCCCACGCTTACAAAAAGATCACGCTCAGCGATACGAAGGTCGATTCGCAGCTTTCAGAACTTTATTGAACGTCATTGAAGAATTCAAATAATAACAGTAACTCCAAAAGCGATTTTGTTCGCCCGAAAAAACACCTTGGTCAACATTTTTTAAAAGATAAACCGACTTGCCAGAAAATTTCAGATCAACTTACGAATCATCGCGGTTGTATGAACGTTCTGGAAATTGGTCCTGGAATGGGAGCGCTTTCTGAATACTTAATTGCAAAGGAAGGTCTGAACTTAAAATTTTTGGACGTCGATCAAGAATCCATCGATTTTCTGAAAGTAAAATACCCAGAACACGCCGATAATATTCTTTACGGTGATTTTTTAAGAATCAAAATGGAACCAATTATGGGAAGTGAACCATTTTGTGTGGTTGGAAATTTCCCATATAATATATCTTCGCAGATTCTTTTTAAATGCTTGGAATACCGCAATCAAATCCCTGAAATTATGGGGATGTTTCAGAAAGAAGTGGCTGTGCGTTTGGCTGAAAAACCGGGTTCAAAAGAATATGGAATTTTAAGTGTTTTTCTTCAAGCTTTCTACGATATACATTATTGTTTCACCGTTGATGAACACGTTTTTATCCCGCCACCAAAAGTAAAATCGGGTGTGATTCGTTGCACAAGAAACGATCGAGAAAAATTGGATTGTGACGAAAAATTGTTTTTTCAAGTGGTAAAAATGTCCTTCAATCAACGTCGAAAAACATTGACGAACTCTATCAAGCAGTTATTACATTCAAACAAACTTCCTGAAAAATTCATGACTGAACGACCGGAACAATTATCTGTGGATGATTTCATCGAGTTGACAAATATCGTTGCAGGATTTCAACCAGAAAAAATTTGAAAAGATTTTTCATTGAGAATGCAGCCATACTA
>CALPMC020000163.1 GCA_943324565.2 Chitinophaga pinensis
ATGAGCGCCGCTGGAAATGTAGGGATGGATATTCATTTAGACAAAGTTCCAACGCGACAAGACAATATGTTACCTTACGAGATTTTACTTTCCGAATCACAAGAACGAATGTTAGTTGTTGTTGAAAAAGGAAAAGAATCTGTAGTAAAAGATATTTTTGACAAATGGGATTTACATGCTGAGAAAATTGGTGTGGTGACTGATTCTGATCGTGTTCGTTATTTTATGAACAGCGAAATGGTTGGTGATGTACCTTGTCAATCGTTAGTTCTTGGAGGTGGAGCACCACAATACAAAAGAGAATATAAAGAACCAGCTTATTACCAAGAATTTAAGAAGTTCTCAATTGATTCAGTTGAAATGCCTGAGGATTTAAAAGAAGTTGGATTTAAGTTGTTAGGATTACCAAACATCGCTTCAAAACGTTGGGTGTATGAGCAATATGATTCAATGGTTGGAACAAAAAATATGACAACAAATCGTCCATCAGATGCAGCAGTTGTAAATATTAAAGGAACGAATAAAGCGTTAGCAATGACAGTTGATTGTAACTCTCGATATGTCAATGCTGATCCTGAAGTTGGAACAATGATTGCTGTTTCAGAAGCGGCAAGAAATATTGTTTGTGCAGGAGGAATTCCAAGCGCAATTACAAACTGTTTAAACTTTGGAAATCCATATAATCCAGAATCCTATTGGCAATTTGTTGGGGCTATTAAAGGAATGTCAGCAGCTTGTTTGAAATTTGAAACGCCAGTAACAGGTGGAAATGTTTCTTTCTACAATCAAACTTCTATGAACGGAGTTGAAGTTCCTGTGTTCCCTACCCCAACGATTGGTATGATTGGAATTGTTCCTAATAAGGACAAAGTAATGACCTTGGACTTCAAACAAAAAGGAGACTTGATTTTCTTAATTGGAGATTATATTGAAGATATTGCATCCTCTGAATATTTAGCAACTTACCTCGGTATAAAAGCATCGCCAGCACCTTATTTTGATTTGGAAAAAGAATATGAAATGCAAAATGCCGTTAAAGGTTTGATTGAACATAATTTAGTAAATGCTGTTCATGATGTTGCCGATGGTGGATTATATGTAACTTTGGTTGAAATGTCTTTGCCAAGAGAATTGGGATTTGATATTGTAACTGACTCTGAAGTGCGTGAAGATGCATTCTTATTCGGTGAAGGTCAAGGGCGCGTAGTTGTTACAGTTACAGAAGAACAAGAAGAAGAATTCTTAGAATATATGTTAGAGACAGGAGTAAATTTAACACTACTTGGACACGTAACCAAAGGAAAAATGCAAGTTGATGAATTACCTTATGGTTTCATCTCAGAAGCAAAAGAAATTTATGATAATGCGCTTGCAAAACATTTAGAAAATTAAAATGGAATACAACACAACAAGAAATCACCTGATTCTACCTGAGTATGGCAGAAATGTTCAAAACATGATTGCACATGCTAAAGAATTAGAGGATCGTTCTGAAAGAAATAGAGCCGTTCAAGCAATCATTGAAGTAATGGGGCAATTGAACCCACATTTACGCGATGTTGATGATTACCGCCACAAGCTTTGGACTCATTTATTTGTAATGGCAAACTTCGATTTGGATGTAGATACACCTTACGAAATTCCAAAGCCAGAAGTATTAAATGAGAAACCGGAATGGATGGAATACCCAAAAAGCAATATTAAATACGGTCATTACGGAAAATACACACCAATGATTTTGGAAACAGCAAAAACGACTGAAGATCCAATTGAAAAAGAGTATTTAAAAAATTCAATGGCGAATTTCATGAAGAAACAATACCTTTCTCATAATAATGATGCAGTTGAAAACAATGTTATTGCAGGTCATTTGAAGGAACTTTCTGACGGGGAGTTAATCTTGGAAAATCCAGATGATTTAGTGAGTACCAACACAATTTTGCGTTCAATGGGAGTTGGTCCAAACAACAATAAGAAATTCAGTAAAAAACCGAATTTCAAACAGAAACAAAACCAAAATCAAAAACAAAAATTCAAAAAGCAATAAGATATGGCTTCATTTGAAATATATGGTGGAAAACCTTTAAAAGGGGAATTATATCCTCAAGGTGCAAAAAACGAAGCACTTCAAGTTTTATGTGCCCCTCTTTTAACCGAAGAAAAAGTGACGATCTCTAACATTCCCGACATTGTGGATGTAAATAAATTGATGGCTTTACTTCAAACGATGGGAGTTAAAATCGAAAAGGTTGAAAAGGGAACTTATATTTTTCAAGCAAAAGACATTGACTTATCGTATTTAGAAACCGAAGACTTCAAAAAAAGAGCTTCAGCTTTACGTGGTTCTATTATGATTGTTGGACCGCTTTTGGCACGTTTCGGAAGAGGTTTTATTCCTAAACCTGGAGGAGATAAAATTGGAAGACGTCGTTTAGACACTCACTTTGAAGGATTTGCATTATTAGGTGCAAAATTTAATTATGATGCCGGTGAACACTTTTATTCGGTAGAAGCTGAACACTTAAAAGGAACCTATATTCACTTGGATGAAGCTTCTGTAACTGGAACCGCTAATGTTTTAATGGCAGCTGTTATGGCAGAAGGAATAACAACTTTTTACAACGCTGCTTGCGAACCATATATTCAACAGTTATGTAAAATGTTGAATTCCATGGGTGCGAAAATCTCTGGAATTAGCTCAAATTTATTAATCATTGAAGGTGTTAAGGAATTGAAAGGTTGTTTCCATCGAATACTTCCTGACATGATTGAAATTGGAAGTTTTATTGGTTTGGCAGCAATGACACAATCAGAAATCACCATTAAAGATGTCAGCTGGGACAATTTGGGTATCATTCCGAATGTTTTCCGAAGAATGGGAATTAAACTAGAAAGAAGAGGAGACGACATCTATATTCCAGCTCAAGAAAAATACGAAATTGATACATTTATTGATGGTTCTATTTTAACGATTTATGATGCACCTTGGCCTGGCTTTACTCCAGATTTACTTTCAATTATTTTAGTGGTGGCAACTCAAGCGAAAGGCTCTGTTTTAATTCATCAAAAAATGTTTGAATCAAGATTGTTTTTTGTCGATAAACTAATTGATATGGGAGCTCAAATTATCTTATGTGACCCGCATAGAGCAACGGTAATTGGTCTGAACAGAGAACATACATTGAAAGGAATAAATATGACATCGCCTGATATTCGTGCTGGTGTTTCTTTGTTGATAGCTGCACTTTCTGCAACAGGGAAAAGTGTAATTGAAAACATTGAACAAATCGACCGAGGCTACCAAGATATTGAAATGAGACTTCGCAATATTGGTGCAGATATAAGAAGAATCGGATAATGAAGAAACAACTTTTTATCACTTTAGGAATCATTATCATTTTGGGTTGTGTCTCAGTTTGTATGCGTAATCCTAACTCTGAACTAAAAGTAGATACTGCTCCAGAAATCGAATTAATTTCACCTAATGGTAAAGTTGTCAAACTATCAAAACTTCGCGGAAAACTTGTGTTGATAGACTTTTGGGCATCTTGGTGTGGACCTTGTAGAAGAGAAAATCCAAATGTTGTTGAAGCTTATTTAAAATATAAAAACACAAAATTCAAAAACGCAAAAGGATTTGAAGTTTATAGTGTTTCATTAGACCGAGATGAAAAAGCTTGGAAAGAGGCAATTAAAACGGACAAATTAATTTGGAAAAACCACGGTTGGGACAAAGAAGGAAAAGCTTCTGCAGCCTACAATGTTTCATCAATCCCTTCAGGTTTTCTAATTGATGGAAAAGGGAAAATTGTTGCTCAAGGTGGACAATTAAGAGGGATGAATCTACATTTGGCAATTGAAAAGCAATTGAAATAAATTAGATTC
>CALPMC020000164.1 GCA_943324565.2 Chitinophaga pinensis
TACTTGACTTCGCGCTACGATTTGAATTTGTTGGATAAAACGACATACGAAACGAAGCTACTTTTAACAGCTAAAAGCATTGATAAAGAAGTAATTGAATCTATTCTGAAAGTATTGAATCACTCAGATATGGTGAAGTTTGCAGATTCAAAACCAGGAGAAGAAATCATTGAAAAATCATTTTTTATGATTCGTCAATTAATTGTTGAAACCAGTCCAATTGAGTACGAACATGCTGAATAACTGGAACATAAATATCTTTCAATTCGAATTTCTACAAACTAATTACTTGTATCTGTTATTGACCTTGCCAATTTTTGGATGGTTATTGCTAAAACAAGAAAAAAAACGTACCGGTGATTGGAAATTTACTTCTTCCATTCAAAATCAAGAAAAACTCAAAAACAACTCTATTTCCTACATTCGTCAAGGAATAATTCTTTTGAAATTATTGATTATTGCTTTTGCTATTTTAGCGCTAGCCAAACCATTTCGTTGGAACGACAGCGATGCTAATAGCCACGATTATAAATACGGAATTGATATTGTAATTGCTTTAGACGTTTCGCTTTCGATGCTTGCAACTGACTTTGAACCCAATCGTTTGGAAGCAGCTAAAGAAGTTGCTAATGAATTTATCGATGGAAGACGAGGCGATCGCATTGGATTAGTGGTTTACGCAGGAGAATCTTACACCGCTTGTCCGATGACTTTGGATTACGAAATTCTGAAAAAACAAATTGACGATGTTGACGGAATGAACATTGAAGGTGGAACTGCGATTGGAACTGGTTTAGGAACTGGAGTTGTGAATTTGAGAAGCGATAGTTTGAAGTCGAAAGTGATTATTTTATTGACAGATGGAAGCAACAACGCAGGCGACATTACACCGCTTCAAGCCGCTGAATTAGCGAAAACAAAAAATATTTGTGTTTACACTATTGGAGTTGGAAGTAATGGAGTGGCACCAACACCTGTAGTTACTCCCGTTGGAATTCGCTATGAAAATATGCCTGTTGAAATTGATGAAGTTACCTTGAATGAAATTGCGGATGTCACAGGAGGTAAATACTTCAGGGCAACCGACAAGAAAAGTTTGACCGCCATATACGAAGAAATTGACCGCTTGGAAAAATCAAAAATGGCAGAGAAATATTTTCAATCCGAGCCACCACCAACACCAGGTGCATTTTTAAATTGGATTTTTGTGTTTATCACTTTAGTCATTGTTTTAGAATTTAGCTTATTTGTAACCAATGATTGATCGAAAACCGACCTTTAATATTCGAAAAGTTGTCAGCAATTTAATGTTGTTGGAAGCTGTTTTTGGTGTTTTTACCTTCACACTTTTCACCATTATTGGCTTTTTTAATGAAAATCTTAAGGTTTCAAGTATTCATTTTTTAAAACCGTACAATCTTTTTCTGTTTGTATTATTGATTCCGTTTACCTATCTATTTGTGCGTTCCTTAATCCGTAAAAACGAGATTGATAGCCATTTATCACAGTTTAATAAAAAAGGAATTCCACAGCCAAAAAGCGCTTGGGTAATAGCACGCTTCTATATTTTACGTTCGGCATTTGTCTTTTTGATTTTTGCGATGGCGCAACCAATTTACGGTAAAAAGAAAGTCAAAGGAACGGTAAAAAGTATGGAATTGGTGGTTTGTCTAGACGTTTCAAAATCGATGAACACAATTGATATCGACCAAACACCGCGCATTGAAGTTGCGAAAAGAGCTTTAAATGCTTTGGTAAATACACTCGCAGGTGAAAAAATTGGTTTATGTATTTTCGCGGGAACGGCTTATGTTCAATTGCCTTTAACAACAGATTACAACGCTGCGAAATTATTCATCAATGACGTAAATACCGATTTCATTTCCAATCAAGGAACAAATGTTTCAGCTGCTTTGAGCACTTCCAAAGATATGTTTTCAAAAGAAAATGTCACGAAAGCAATTTTTTTAATCACTGATGGAGAAAATCACGAAGAGGAAAACAAAGAGATTTACGAGGAAATTATCGAAAATAATATTCAAGTGTGTGTGTTGGGAATTGGAACTTCGACTGGTGGTACTGTCCCAATAAATCCAAATTATTTAGGTGAAGGATACATTACCAACTCAATAGGCCAGCGAGTAGTTTCACGAATGAATCCAAGTTTTGTAAGACAAATAGCTAGTCAAACAAACGGGGTTGCTATGATTACCAGTGAGGCTTATCCCGACTTACAAACACTATTAACACAAATTAACCAGATGAAACGCACAAAATTGCGAGATTTGGAGTTCGATATTGAAGAGACGAGGTATCAACTGCCTTTATTCGTTTCTTTGATTTGCTTTGTTATTTGGTTGGTAATGCCCGTGCTTAAAGATTTGAGGTCAAAAAAATGAAGTCGATTATTGTTGTTTTATTTACTGTTTTTGCATTTCAAGGGGTCGCTCAGCAATGGGTTGATTCATTGAAAGTTGCACGTACAGCTTATAAAAATAAAGAGTATGATAAAGCCAATCGTTACTACCGTTCAGCACAAAATCTAGCACCAAAGGACGTTGACTTATCAGAAGAAATTGCCCAATCAACTTATCGTTCTCGAGATTTTGACAACGCAGAAAAAGTATATCAACAAGCTGCTTCTGACAAAAAAGACAAGCTTGAAAAAGCAAAAATGCAACACAATTTGGGTAACACCCGTATGAAAAAAAAGGATTATTCGGGAGCAATTGAAGCCTATAAAGACGCTTTGAGAAACAACCCAAATGACCAAGAAACACAATATAATTTATCAGAAGCAATTCGCCAGAAAAAACAACAAGAAGATAAAAAAAACAAGCAGCAAAATCAAAATGGAAAGAATCCTTCGCAGAATCAAAATAATTCAGGATCTAATAATTCCAACAATTCTGGTGGAGGTTCCACTTCTTCTAAAAACGACAAAAAATCGAGCGGAAGTTTACCAAATAAACAAGCCGATAAAATGTTAGATAATTTGACTAAACAGGAAGCGAACACACGAAGAAGAATCTCAAGTGGATCGAAAAATGAAGAGAATAAATCAAAATCGGGTAAAAATTGGTGATGAAAAATTGGTTACTTTTTATTAATCTGATACTAATTTCCACGGCATTTGGACAGAAGCCGGTGGTGAAAATTGAGGTGGATCCTAAAGTGGCTCAAGCTGGTGAACCTATTACCGTTACCATTAAATCAAATGTTCAAGGCGAAATTGATATTGATTTTCCAAGTGCCTTTGTTCCTGGTTATTCTGTGATGAATGGAATGGAACAAGAAACTGATTTTAATACTGGAAAAGTCATCACTTATTACTACTATTCGCAAGATGGAACTATAAAAAAAGATGGAGAATATACCTTTGGTCCAGCTTATATTAAATCGGGCAGTAAAACCTACAAATCAAATATAGTCAACGTTACCATTCGCAAAGAGCAAGTTGTAAATTCAACAGGAACGATTTCAGCCAAACAATTCAAACAAGCCGCTTTTGGTGTCATCGAACGAAGCAAAAAACAACTCTACGAAGGTGAACCATTAATCCTAAATGCAAAAATTTACGCTCGTTTTTACCCAACTCATTTTGAAGATTACCAGACATTTATGCCAGACGGCACTTTGGAAAAACAAGCTTTGGGCAACAACAACAAACTCGTTGCAGAACAAGAGAAAGTGAAAGGAATTGAGTTTTATTCAATTGAATACGACCGTTCTTTGGTTTTTCCAAATCGAAGTGGAAAATTACAAGTGGATCCATTTAAACTGATTCTCAAACGTGGTTTTGAAGGAATGCCAATTGTTTCCACTGGTGCAAGTGTGGAA
>CALPMC020000165.1 GCA_943324565.2 Chitinophaga pinensis
ATGGCGCGAATGGTTCCTTCACAAGCTTTGGCTGCATCCATTCCTGCAATGAAAGATAGGGGTGCGTTTATGAGTATTAATTCCTCGTTGCAACAAATGGCTGGAGGTGTCGCTGCATTAATTGGTGGTTGGATTGTTCAACAAAAAACACAGTCAAGTCCATTGGAGAATTTTGATAAACTCGGTTACTTAGTTGTGGCGGTGATTCTGGTAAATATCTTATTTACTTATCGTGTTTATAGTTTCGTTTCTAAAAGAAATTAAGTAGAACTCATTTATTATCCTTCTATAATTAAATAATCAATTTCTTAAACTTTTAATTCTATCCTAGCTATCAACCTGCTTTTTTTTATAAATTTACTTTTAAGATTTTTTTTTTTAGTTTATAACTCTTAAATTCTCCTAAAAAATCAGCAACAAAAAAAACCACCCGATTACTCAAGTGGTTTTCCTTTATCTTGTTAGAATTTATTTTACTTTGAATGAAACATATCTGTTTTTAGCATCTTGTGTTTCTTGATCATCATCTTCTGCGATTCCAGAATTTGGCTCAGCAGCTCCTTTGTAAACTTTGGTTAAACGTACTAGTTCAATTCCCGCTGCAATAAAATATTTCTCAACTGCATTTGCTCTTTTACGCGCCATATCCTCAAAATCTGGATTTTCTTCTGCAGCTTTATCTTCTAATTTATCATTGTGACCAATGATGTCAATGGTTAAAGCTTTGTCCATTTTCATTTCTTCAATTACAAAATCCATCATTTCTTTTGCATTATCAGAAATTGAAGCTTTACCAGCACGGAAATAAACAGAGTGAGATTCAATAATTTGATTTTTAGTCATTTTATCAGAAATCTCTGGCGTATTTGTATACAACATAGTTGAAAATGACTCTTCCACTTTGGGTTTACGACTATCAAAACATTTACATTCAGTAACGTCATCAATCACAGTAATAATTACGTTATCAACATAGTAATAAGCATGTGCAATAACTTCTGCTTCACTTTCTTTTGGTTTTTTAACTTGCTCAAATTTTGTTGTTTCATTTTTATCGAAGTTTCCAATTGTAATAAACTTTTCGTCACCTTTTGCTGTATAAACCGCACACACTTTCTCCCAACCAAAGAAACCGTTATAAACTTTATTGTTCTGAGCTCTAATGATTTTATCGGAATTATTATAAATTGCTCCTGGTGAACCATTTCCTAATACTTCTTTTGAAAACAAAGCTGAAATATTATTAGTTGCGAACTTAGAGGATTCAGCAAGTGAAACTGAAAATTCAACACAATATTTCAGTCCTTTTTTCAAAGTCAATTGCTCTGAACCTTTCATAATTGGAACGGTAATGTAAGAACGTTCAGCAGCTAATTTGCCAGGTTTGTAAAAAGCAGCACCTGCATAATTTTTCCCTCCACCATCAGCACTTGGAACCTCAGTACCGTAAATATTTAAAGGTACCCCTAAATCTCCACCAGCTTCAGTCATGAATAAATCAGCTTTGATTTCAGTTGGAGAAGATAAACCTCCTACAAATTCAATCTTACCCAATTCTGCAACAATTTCTTTTTTAGTTTCTTCAAAGTTTTGGTATAGTATTTCTTTCTCATTAGCTTTTTTTCCACCCTTTTGAGCATTTGCTACATTTACAAATGAAGTAGCAGTTAAAAGAAGAAATAACCCGATTTTCATAGTTTTAGATTTCATAGTTTTTAACAGTTTTAATAAATACTTTAACCTTTTCTGGGTCAATGTCTGGGTAAACACCGTGTCCCAAATTTACAATATGTCTTTGACTTTTAAACGATTTCAATAATTTAATTGTTTCTTGCTCCACCACACTTTCACTTCCATATAATACACAAGGATCTAAATTACCTTGCAAAGTTTTCGTTTCACCAATTAATCCTCTCGTTTCAGAAATACTCATATTCCAGTCCAAACCTATAGTTGTACAATTCAACTTCGTAATTTCTGGAATGGAAGCAATTGCTCCTTTTGAAAAAACAGTTAATGGAACCTTTGGAATTGCGTCCACAATCTTTTCAATGTATGTCAATCCAAATTCAGCATATTGTTCTCTTCCCAAAATCCCTGCCCAAGAATCAAATAATTGTAATGCATCCGCACCAGCAACTAATTGAGCTTTTAAATACTGAATCGTCACGTCTGTTATACGACTAAGCAATTCATGTGCCAAAACTGGATTTGTGTAAAGAAGCTTGCGTGATTCAGAAAATGTTTTTGAACCTTTTCCTTCCACCATATAACAAAAAATAGTCCAAGGTGCTCCGGCAAATCCTATTAAAGGAACACGACCGTCTAAACCTTTCTTTGTTAATTTCAAAGCTTCAAGTACATAAGAAAGTCGGTCTTCTACATCGATATTTTTGTCTAACAAATCCATTTGTTCTTCCGAACGAATTGTATTTTCAAACCAAGGTCCTTTTTGTTCCAACATTTGATAAGGAAGTCCCATTGCTTCAGGGACTACTAAAATATCAGAGAAAATTATTGCTGCATCAACATCCAATAAATCAACAGGTTGAATGGTAACTTCTGCTGCAAATTCAGGTGTTTCTACCAATTCTTTGAAACCAGAAAGTTTAGCTCTTACAGCACGGTATTCAGGCAAGATTCTACCTGCTTGACGCATTAACCAAACGGGGTAACGTTCTATCGCTTCTCCTCTATGTGCACGTAAAAAAAGATCGTTTTTAAATTCCATGGTGTGCAAAGATAAAATTTTGATTGAAAGTGAATCTATTTGTGACTTTGAAATTTCATGGAATTCGAAGGCAAAGTAAAATCTTTTTACCAATCAATCGTTTTTGAGCCTTTGTAAACTAAATATTCATTCGTCTTACTAAAATGTTTGCAACCGAAAAAACCACGGTAAGCTGAAAGTGGCGATGGATGCACAGAACTTAGAATTAAATGCTTCTTTTCATCAATTAAAATCGATTTTGAAAGAGCTTTTGATCCCCAAAGTATAAAAACAACATTTTCCTTTTTCTGACTGATAAGTTCAATGACTGCATCCGTAAACTGCTCCCACCCCATTCCTTTGTGGCTGTCTGCTTGACCATTTTCAACGGTTAAAACTGAATTTAATAATAAAACACCTTGATTTGCCCAACGCTCAAGGTTACCATTCTCTGGAAAAGGAATACTTAAATCAGATTCGATTTCTTTAAAAATATTATTCAAACTTTTAGGTAAAGGACTCACATTTGATTCCACAGAAAAACACAAACCATGCGCATGCCCTTTGGTGGGATAAGGATCTTGACCTAAGATAACAACTTTTATTTCTTCAAATAAACATAAATTAAAAGCATTAAACAATTTCGACTTTTCTGGAAAAATATATTCCCTTTTTTCGTCGTAAAACTGGTTGATTTTAGCCATTAATTCAACGAAATAGTTTTTATTTATTTCAGGCTTCAAGACCTTTTGCCAAGAGTTATTTAGGTTCATTTCTTGTTTGATTGATTGAAATGGATTGATTATTTCAAAAGTAATTGTTTTTAAAATAGAAATAAAAAGTATCTCCTTAATCCTTCTCTATTATTTAAGACTGTTTCCAAAGAAACTTCTATATAATTGAATTTACATTAAAACCTTTTAAAAGCTAACTTAGATTAGGTAGAATTTCCCTTTACTTTATAGCTATTAATAAAAAAACCGCAGAAATAGATCCTGCGGTTTCAAAATAAGTGATTTATAGAGATTAAGCTTTATTGCCAAATTGACCAATAATTAATTGTGCTAATTCTTCTCCAATTCGATCTTGTGCCTCACTTGTTGCTGCACCGATATGAGGTGTAC
>CALPMC020000166.1 GCA_943324565.2 Chitinophaga pinensis
TTTAGGTTTTGAATACGGTTATTCATTAGCAACACCAAAAAGTTTGACAATTTGGGAAGCACAATTTGGAGATTTCTTCAATGGCGCTCAAATTATGATTGACCAATTTATTACCGCAGGTGAAGACAAATGGGCAACACAAAGTGGTTTGGTAATGCTGTTACCTCACGGTTACGAAGGTCAAGGAGCTGAGCACAGTTCTGGTAGAATGGAGCGTTTCTTACAACAATGTGCGGATTTAAACATGCAAATTGTCAACACTTCAACGCCAGCGAATCATTTCCACTTATTACGTCGTCAATTGAAACGTGATTTCAGAAAACCGTTGGTTGTTTTCTCTCCGAAAATGTTATTGCGTTATCCAGATGCTACTTCAACATTGGAAGAAATGGCAACTGGATCATTCCAAGAAGTAATTGACGATGCTACTGCAAATGTTGAAGAAGTAGATACAGTTGTAATGTGTAGTGGTAAATTCTACTACGAGATGAAACTGAAAGCAAAAGAATTGGGTGTTACAAATATGGCATTCGTTCGAATCGAGCAATTGTATCCTTTGCCTCAAAAACAAATCGATGCGATTTTAGCGAAATATAAAGCGAAAAACATCATTTGGGCACAAGAAGAACCAGCAAATATGGGAGCTTGGACATATATGGCTATGAGTTTAAGAAAATTAGATTTAATTGGAATTACTCGTCCTGCTAGCGCTGCATCTGCTGAAGGTTCTAAAAAATTACATGAAAAAAGATTAGCAAAATTATACAGCCAACTATTTGCTTATGCAAAGGCAACCGTTTAACAGTAACAAAATAAGATAAAGATGTCAGTATTAGAAATGAAAGTCCCAAGTCCGGGAGAATCGATATCAGAAGTTGAAATCGCAGCATGGTTAGTTGCTGACGGAGACTATGTTGAAAAAGACCAAGCAATTGCAGAAGTTGATTCAGACAAAGCGACATTAGAATTACCAGCTGAAGAAAGTGGAATCATCACTTTGAAAGCTGCTGATGGTGATGTAGTGAAAGTTGGTCAAGTTGTTTGTTTAATCGATACATCAGCTGCACGTCCAGCGGGAAGTGCTCCTGCTCCAGTTGCAGAAGTGAAAGAAGAAAAAGCGGCGACTGCACCAGCTCCTGTTAAGGCAGCGGCAACTCCAAACCCAAATCCTGTTAAAGAAACAACTTACGCAAGTGGAACTCCTTCACCTGCTGCAGCTAAAATTATGGCTGAAAACAATGTTGCTGCTACACAAGTTAAAGGAAATGGTAAAGACGGGCGTATTACCAAACAAGATGTTATCAACGCGATGTCTGCTGGATTCTCAACCGCTGACGCTCAAGGTTGGGGAGGTTCACGCAATCAAAGTCGTGAGAAAATGTCAATGTTGCGTCGTAAAATTGCAGAACGTTTAGTGGCTGTAAAAAGCGAAACGGCAATGTTGACGACTTTCAACGAAGTGGATATGAAACCAATCATGGACTTGCGTGCGAAATACAAAGATGCCTTCTCAAAACACCATGAAGTGAATTTAGGATTTATGTCTTTCTTTACAAAAGCGGTTACAGAAGCATTGAATTTATATCCTGCTGTGAATGCACAAATCGACGGAAACGAAATGATTTTCCACGATTATGCAGATATCGGTATTGCAGTTTCTTCACCAAAAGGATTAATGGTTCCAGTTGTTAGAAATGCAGAGCAAATGTCATTAGCAGAAATTGAAAGAGAAATCAAACGTTTGGCAATCAAAGCGCGCGATGGAAAAATCTCACCAGAAGATATGACAGGTGGAACATTTACCATCACAAATGGTGGAGTTTTCGGTTCAATGTTGTCAACGCCAATCATCAATCCACCACAATCAGCGATTTTAGGAATGCACAATGTTGTTGAACGTCCAGTTGCGATTAATGGAAAAGTGGAAATTCGTCCAATAATGTATGTTGCGCTTTCTTATGATCACAGAATCATTGATGGGAAAGAGTCGGTTAGTTTCTTGGTGAAAGTAAAAGAAATGTTAGAAAACCCTGAAAGAATGTTGTTCGGTTCGAAAGATCCTTATCAAGTATTGCTGGGACTGTAATCTTCACTCCTTGAGAAGGGTTTGAGGGAGGTGACCTTAGATTAATTTTACAAATAATACAGAACCACTGAGTGAAAGCTTGGTGGTTTTTTTATTCAAGAAACTTTAGCTAATGAACAAAAACGCATACTATATGTTTGAAAAATAAAACCTTATGAATAAATTCTTATGGATTTCACTTACGATTGTTGTCATAACTGGAATAGGACTACTTATTGTGTCGTTTACATCTAAAAATATCGAAACTCCTAACTACAAAGTTATCAAGACTTATGACGAAGTAGAAGTGCGTTTATATCCGAAAATGGTAGTGGCGAAAACAAATTTAGCGGACAAATCGTTTGACAATCAAGGAAGTAATGGTTTCCGAACGATAGCAGGTTACATCTTTGGTGGAAATGAAAAAAACGAGAAGATTGCCATGACTGCTCCTGTGGTGATGAACATGGGCGATAGCGCTTCAATGTACTTTGTGATGCCAAAATCGTATGACAAATCAGAATTACCCACTCCAAATTCAAAGAACGTTCAAATTGTTGAAGTAGCTGAAAAAACAATGGCTGTTATTACTTATGGTGGATTTTCTTCCGATGAAAAAATTGAAAAACACCGCAAACAATTAGATCAAATTCTTCAAAAAAATAAAATTCAAACTAAAGGTGCATTCTTATACATGGGATACAACGCGCCTTGGGACATCATCAATCGCAAAAATGAGGTGGCAATAGAAGTGATGGTTGATTGAATAATGAATTTCTGAAATCGTTTGTATTTCACTTATTTGAAATAAAAAGTTTATTTTTGAAATCACTTATTTTAAGCTAATTCAAAATTAAATTATGACTCGATTCTTTGTTTTTTTACTTATAATCTTTACCTCTCAATTCTCACATTCTTCAATTATTTACGTCAACGCTAATGCGGTTGGATTAAATAATGGTGCGAGTTGGGCAAATGCATACACTAATTTACAAAGTGCGTTAAGTATTGCATTTATCAATGACGATATTTGGGTCGCGGGTGGTACATATAAATCAACAACAACAAATAACAGAACAATTTCGTTTGTCATGAAAAATGGAGTGGATATTTTTGGTGGATTTAATGGAACGGAAACTTCTTTGAGCGAAAGAAATATCACTGCAAATCCAACTTATTTATCCGGAGATATTGGCGCTCAAGGCGATAATACAGACAATACGACCAAAGTTGTAAAGATTCAAAATTTCACAGCGCCATTCACATTTGATGGCTTTCGAGTGATTTCAGGTTACGATGCATCTTCTTCTGGTGAAGGCGCAGGAATGTATTTAACAAATAATTCAGGAACACAAATCACCATTAAAAACACGATTCTTTACAACAACTATGCTTATGATTCGGGAGGAGGAATGATTGTTGACAACTCCAACACAACGTTTTATAACTGCGAATTTTTATACAATTCTTCCTATAGCTCTGGTGGTGGTGCTATTTATTCTGGCAATGGTTCAAATTCAAAAATTTATTTGTACGACTGTAAATTTATAGGAAACAATTCAAGGCAAGGTCCTGTAATTAATTTTGATGGAATTGAACTTGTTATGGAACGTAATTTAGTTTCGAATAATACCTCAACAACAAGTGGGAACATTATCAATGTTACACAAGGACCAACTAAATTCGAAATAAA
>CALPMC020000167.1 GCA_943324565.2 Chitinophaga pinensis
TCTGGAAGAATTTCTTTAAAACCTTTTTCGTTATAAGGATTTGTTGAAAGTTGAGAAGCAAGAATTTCTCCTTGTCTTAGCCATGCAGAAATCGCATAAGGCTCTTTTAGGTGAGCTAATGAAATTCTGAAAGCTACCTTTAATTGTTGTTTGAAATAGTAGTTTTCCCATGCTTTATGATTACTAAGACTAAAGAAGGCAAGCAATTCTGAAGTTTTTTCTTCATAAGTTGATTTAGCATTCAACCATCCTTTTGAAACCATGTCTGCAATTGGAAATTTCTTTGCCCAACTTATTGATTCTGCTAACATAGTTTTAAGCTCTTCACGTGCTATAAACTCATCATAAGAACGCTGCATATTAAGCCAAAAATGTGCTGGAATTTTTAAAACATGTTCAAACAGAACTGCCATTTCAGGTGTAATACTGCTTTTTCCTGTAAGAATAGCGCTTATTGTTTTTTCGGGTTTATTAGTTCTAATTGCAAATTCTTTAGAACCCATGCCCAATTCTACTAGCTTTTCTTCCAAAGTTTCACCTGGATGAAATGCGATTTGTGGTTGAAAATAATTAATTGTAGTTTCCATACTGTTTTTTCGTGTGTGTTTTCTTACTTACCGTGGTAATCGACAATCTCAATAACTTCTACCCCTTTGATTTTGAGCCAAATGTATTTTCCATCATCATCTGTTGGTATTGGGTTTTCATGTGGTTCAAAAATCAAACGGAAGGGATGGTCAAGATCACAAGCCCATTGTCCTTTACGAATACCAATTAACTCATGGTAGCGACCGGGAAGGTTGCGCACATCTTCAAGTGTAAGCGCATTGTATAGATCACCGAGACGTTTATTGAAGAGCTTGGCACGAACTTGTCCCAACTCCTTTTGACACTTATTGGGATCAAGTGCCAATTTTGCAAGTTTTTTATCATCGAAGGTTATTTTCATTACAAGGTTAAGAATTTTTTAGTTAACAGCAAGTGTTGATTGAAATTTTTATTTTTAATATCTATCACATTTATAATTTCTTGTTTATTAGTCAGAAAGATTAAATAACTTTTTGAACTCATTCAAAAGTCTAGATGGTAAAACTTCAATTGATTTTGAATTTATTATTAAACTATCAAATGCAATAAAACAAAGAAATGCTTGTAACCATGCATTTTCAAATGAAGATGCTTGTATTGTTGCTTCGTTGCTTAGCAATGTAAAAGAGTAATAAAAGAGATAAATTAAAAATACTAAATAATAAAACATCCTAAGGTTGTTTCTATCTAACCAAATATCTAATTTGATATTTTCATAAATATTTCCAACTTTTTTTGAATCTGAAAATCGTGCAGGTGATAAAAATAGAACAATGGAAATTAATGTTTTATTTAAAACTATGGTTGAAATTGTTCCCAAAGTTAAAACTATAAATAAAGCTTGTTTTGATGAAAGTTCAATCAAATGATTATCAATTAATTTTTGCAAAATTGATATTGGTAATAAAAAACAAATTATTAAGAAAAACACAAAGTAAATTATTAATAAATAATATGGCAAAATAATAATTGCAAAAGAAATTACAAAATAAATCGGTAACGCAATTATGTTAAATATAATTTTTAACAATTTATTTTTGAGTCTTGTAGCTACAAAAATTGAAATTGCCCCAAAAATTAAATAGGTAATAATGTAGTACCATTTTAA
Organism: Chitinophaga pinensis; assembly: GCA_943324565.2. Lineage (GTDB taxonomy): Bacteria > Bacteroidota > Bacteroidia > Flavobacteriales_D > Crocinitomicaceae > UBA952. The sequence continues at coordinate 1,697 of CALPMC020000167.1, forward strand.
CTTTTGAATTAAGTCAAAACTAAGTATTGAAGTAAAAATTAATATTAATACAACTAATAGGAACAGAACCAACTTTATCAATGATATTATCTCATTTTTTTTATCCATTTTCGGTTTATTTAATCATTGTTTTAAAAAAATGTAATTCACATTATTAAGTTAAAATTTTAAACCTCTTATTATTTAGGTAAATGATATAATTGAATTGCAAGCTTAACTTCTCGATTTCTATCTCCGTTAATATGAAATCGATAATTAAGCCAATTCACATCAGACTTTGATACAAAACCAAGATAATTTGGATGTGTTTTCGTAATCTCTTCAACTTTTAACAAAATAGTACTCATATCCATTTGTTTTACAAAAACAATAACCGATGCTTTTGTGTCTCGCCAAGTTAAATATCCTAGTAACTGTGTTATTGTATCAAGATACTTTTTTTCACCGCTCCAAAATTTGCATTCTGCAATAAAAACGACTGAACTATCATGTCTTAGTAAAATATCTGTTTTACCTGTGTAATTAAACGTTTCACCACTTGCAGAACCTAACTGAAAATTGGGATCCAAAATCATTAAAATATGATCTCTTAAATCTTCTTCTCCTTTAGCTTTATATACACTCGGCATACGCTCGAAGTTTTTCCCAACATCATTTATTGTTTTTAAAATATCATTGTAAACTTTATCATTCAAGGTTGGCTCTGGTGAGAAACCTTGTTCGTTAACAATTGGTTTAATTACTATCTTTTCTCTTGTTTGAGGTCTTGGAATGGAATAGGTATTAGAGGAAGTTTCTCTTTTTTTTAATGGAACACCCAATGATGCCATTAAATCATTTTTTTCTAATATTTTCTTTTTTCTATTTGAAAAAAGTTGAATGATAGTAGTTTCCAGTTTTGAATTAAATTCTTCAATATCCTTTATTAGGGTACCATAATTACGATTCAATCCTTTTACTTGATTTTCAAATTCAACTTTTATTTTAACGGGATCATTATATAAATTTATTATTTCAGTTACTATGGTTTCTCCTTGAACGTAAAAATCACATCCTCCACCTATGTTAAGACTTGATGCAGGATAATAATTCAATAAACTGATTTGACCTGATACTGGAATTAAATATTGAATAATTTGTCTTTTATATTTTTCACCAGGTCTTACGTGAAAGGTCATTGGGAAATATTCTGCTGGAATATCCGCTTCATAACTATCAGCATAACAATCATCAAATAGCACTACAGGTTTACTAATTTTATATGTGTCGACAATGTGATTTGTGTATTCGATTTCATTTACATTTAAAATATAATTTTCTGTTTCACTATCTATTTTTCGTTGAATTGCATTTGTGGTTTTTTGAAAAAGTTCAGAGATACTTCCAGAAGAAAAAATTCTTGATTTTTGATTACTCCAATACATAACTTCTATTAAATTTTCACCCTCACCTCTCCACTCATCAGCTTCGGTAATAAATTATCGCGCATCGAAGTGAGGGTTCTGATTTGGATTTGGTTTTTATTAATTTTTATCCAGTAGTTTTCTACCAAATTTCCAAATTCAATAATGAGTGAAGTTGGAGGTTTTGTAAATTCTATTTTCTCAATATCAGAAGGTTTTAAAGATGGATAAGTTGAAGTTGAGCCTTCAGCAATTGAATGTAAATACTGGGTCATTTCATTGTTTGTCAAAAGCAGATAAATAAAATACGGATTAATTTCTGCACATGTAATCACACAAAAACCAGTAGATACAACAAGATTTTCTTTAGGATTAATAATTATACCATGGTGATTTTGGTCTGGTCTCACAGTAGATATTAATATATCATTGTTTTGAACAAGTCTTTTTGCCCTACTAGGAGAATTATTCAAAGATAATTTCTGAGTTTCAGCAATAACTCCTTTGGTTAAGGAACTCGTATCTAGATATTCAATTTCTTGAAATGGATATTCTTTAGTGACAGTTCTAATGTTTGTTTTTACAAAATCCCCAACTTTAACTGTTTCCCAGCTCTCATCAGCCTCCTCCACAAACCACTGCCTAAAAA
>CALPMC020000168.1 GCA_943324565.2 Chitinophaga pinensis
CTTGGTACTTTTTTAGCATTTAGAAATGAGTAACTAACCCCCTTTTTACCAAAAAACACACGTGTAGATCCGAAATCAGCAGCATATTGAATTTCACCAATTAATTTATTCTCACTTGCGTCGAATTGACCTTTGTTCTCAATAAAAACTTTGCTTGATGAATATTCTTGTTTCCAAGAATACTGTGAGAAAAACACAAACGGACTAATAAGAAGTAGGAGCGAAAGTAGGTTTTTCATAATTAAGTAGTTTCGAGTTTATCGCTTGAGGTGAAAAAATGTGTGACCCGAAATTTCTTGGTTGTAATAACTTGTTACTTTGTATTTAATAAAGTAAACACCTTCAGGTAATTCGTTTCCGCTTGTAGATTTACCATCCCATTTATAAGTAAGAGTTGAAATATCAACAATTTTATTTCCCCAACGATTAAAGATGATAGCTTCGATATCCGTAGCATTTTTTGTAATAATGTAATATTCATCATTTGAATTGTCTCCGTTAGGACTAAATACATTCGGAACATCTACTTGTAAAATTGGAAAAACTTGAACAGAATCAATCCAAGTATCTGTACATAAACCATTGGAGGCAACCATTGTTATGTAATAAGTACCGGGATTAGGGTAAGGATTTGTTACTGCACTTAGATTACTTGTTGTTTGTGTGTTTCCATTTCCAAAATCCCAAGTGTATGAACTAGAGTTTATACTTTGATTGGTTATGGTAATCGTAACAGGTTCCAAGCCTTCTTTTGGATTGATAGTAGCAACTGCTACTGGAACAGGTAAAATAGTTTGAGTTAATGAATTGGTAGCCTCACATCCATTAGCGTCTGTAACTTTAATATCGTAAGTAGCTGTGATAGTCGGTGCAATAATTAAAGGATTTGTAGTTAATGCGTTATTCCAAAGGTAGGAGTATGGTGCTATTCCACCGGTAACTTGTGCATCATAAGAAAATGACTCTCCTGCGCATGTAGTTGTTGTTGTTGGTAAGCTAATTTCAAGTAAATCAGGTTGAGTAATGATTTGATCAACAGTTATTAAACAACCGTTTAAATCTGAAACAGTTACTGAATAATTTCCAGCAGTGAGACTATCGTATGCAGAAATACTTGTTGGTGTTGCTCCATTTAAGCTGTAAGTGTAAGGTAAAGGACCACCAAAAGCATTTACATTAAATGAACCATTATTTCCGCCAAAACAATCGACATTTTGAGGATTTAATGTATTCGCGCTTATTGATATTTCCGATCCAACGAAAATAGTTAAAGTATCACTACAGCCATTTGCATCTTCAACTTGTATGAAAAATTCTCCGGGGTAAGTATTTTCAAAAACCCCAGTTGTAGAAACATTTAAGAAGGTGTCAACTGAGTACACATAAGGTGAAACTCCACCAACTGTTTGCATCGTAAATGCTCCATTGATCAGGTTACAAGTTGTGCTTGTTGTTGAAACCAAGCTTAGTTCAAGCAGTGGAGGCTCAGTAATTGTAATTGATAAAGGAGTTGCACAACCAATATTGTCTGTAACTGTAATATTATAGGTTCCTGCTGTTAAATTTGAGAAAGCACCATTTAGTTGAGGAGTTAGCGTATCTAATTGAAAAGAAAAAGGAGCTTCTCCTTGCAAAGGTGTAATGTTTATACTTCCTAAACTATCTCCGTTACACAATATGTTTTGGGATTGAATATCCATGCTATTTGGAGTTGTAGATAAGTTAACTAAATCAGTAACTGTTGAAATGTTGGTCGTTCCGCAAATTGTAAAAGATAACTTTGCAGTATAATTTCCTGATAGAGTTGGACATACTTGAATTGTATCACCTGTTCCAACAAGATTGTTGTTTTGGTCATACCATTCAACAGTTTGGACTGGATTTCCTGCCGGTTTGAAACGCCAAGCTTCTGGAACTGTAACTTCCCAATCAGGATCGGTATTTCTACCCGGTGCTGAAATACCTCCTTGTGCTTGATTTATTTTCTGCAGTCCAATGATTGCATTCCCATCATTCCAAGTAGTACATATTGGTTTTTGCTCCACATAAATATCAATGTAATTTGTTCCTTCATTTAAAACCATCATGTGACGACTTTGTAATGAGTGACATGGTGTTTGGAAATGACACAGATTATCAAAAGCAACAATGAATTGACGGCAAGGTGCTTGACCCACAAGGTACCATTTGATATTTCCACAAACTGAAGGGTCGATATCATGATAAACACCTAAAACATGTCCTGCGCCGTTAATACCACTTGTTGCAGTAAGGGATGTAGTAAAAGACCAAGGATGACTTCCTCCAGCTGAAGTTGGACCAAATAATATTGCTCCATTTGAGCCTATTTTACATGTGGTAAAAGTTTGACCATAATAACAAAATGGAAATGGTAATGTAACAATCGGTCCCCAAACATCGTCCGTATTTGCCGAAACAGCAGTTCCCCCTGCTTGGCCATAAGGAATTGGTAGATAATATGGAAGTGAATCAACTTCGTAAGTTGTTGTTTCACGAATTTCTTGATAAGTTGCAATTAAATTAACGCATGGATCTATGCAATCAAATGTTTGGTCTGGACCAGCGTCAATGAAAGGACAAGCAAAATTGCTTTGTGCAGAAAGATTGAAACAAAGCAAAAAAAATGAAAAAGAAAAGAATATATTTTTTAAAATCATTTGAAATTAGATTTAGTTAACGTTTAAAGGAATTGGACGCTTTAAATGCTTGTATAGTTGCACAAATATACTTTCAATCTTCTAATTAAGAAAGCCTTCTAATCTATTACTCTATCGTTTTTTAGTTAAAAGAAAGATTTAGCTTAACTTTGTACCAAACACAATTTTCATTTAATGACATCCAAAGTAACTTATCTCGGAAATTTAAGAACTTCTTGTACGCATTTAGCTTCAGGAAATACAATAATTACTGATGCACCAATTGATAATCATGGTAAAGGTGAAGCTTTTTCTCCGACTGATTTGGTTGCAACGGCTTTGGCTTCTTGCATGATAACAATTATTGGAATCTATTGCCAAGAACATGGAATTGGTTTTATTTCATGTGAAGCTTCTGTATTAAAAGTAATGGCTAGTTCTCCAAGAAGAATTGAAAAAGTGCTGATTGAGATGGATTTGAGCGGAAACAACTGGAATGAAAAAATCCGTCATAAAGTAATTGCTGCAGGAAAAGCTTGTCCAGTTGCACGAACTTTAGAAGGAAATGTTGAATTAGAATTTATATTTAAGTAAATGGAAAGAGATAATATTCGTCGCGGCGCAGAAAGAGAGAGTTACAAACGTAAAGAACGCTCCGATTTAATTTTTGGAGTTCATGCGGTTATTGAAGCAATAAAATCGGATCGAGAATTAAATAAAATTCTGATTCAAAAAGGAATGAATAAAGAGCTATTTCTTGAAGTTAAAGAAGCTTTAAATGGAAAAAGTTTTCAATTACAATTTGTTCCTGCTGAAAAAATGAACTCGTTGACATCTGGTGTACATCAAGGCGTAATTGCAATCGTAACGCCAATTGAATATCAAGATATTGAAGTGATTGTAAACGATTTATTGGAAGCCGAAAAACACCCAAATATTCTAGTTTTAGATAGAATTACTGATGTTAGAAATTTTGGTGCTATTGCTAGAA
>CALPMC020000169.1 GCA_943324565.2 Chitinophaga pinensis
TTCTACCTCAATGATGGGGATGAATATTCAAGAAAAATACTTGACTACAGTCGATTTTGTTTTAGCAATTTCAAGTGTTGACGCTGAAGGAACAGCAACAGGAACACTTTATTTAGTAAATTTTAATGTTAAGGATTCGAAAGGAATTTCGGTTGCTTCATTGCTTAATTTACCCAAAAATGCAGTGAAAAGTGAAGTGAAAGTTGATAAAAAAGGGAATTTTACATTTTTGAAAAAATTACAATTAGTTACAACACCGACATCCAATGCTTTAGTTTATGCAAATGTGAACGAAAATGGCGGAATGGCTGGTGCAGAAGTCGATGGTGAAAAAGTGGAAGTTTATGCAGAATTCGACCCTAAAACTGGTAAAATGAAAGCAGGTTATTCTGTGACAACAATTGCAAAACCAAAAAAAGTAGATGTAAAAGAAGACGAACAAAGTGATGAAATTGACATCATCCCTTATGATTTATTGCAATTTTTAATTCTTCCTGATGGCGATGTTAAATTGAACGATAAAATTGAAGTTCGAGCAGGAATGTACACAGTAAATGAAGTTGTAAAAACTTTAACTGCTACTCAAACTGTAATAGGTCAAAAAATTTCTACCGATAAAAATGCGGATATGTTTGAAGGAAGCGCTAAAGGTGAAACAGAAGGTGGAGATTTTGATATGGGTACTTTTGGAGGGACAGACGGAATGGATTTAGACAGTGAGGACCAAGCTGCTTTGGCAACAACTAACTCAATGGCACCAACAATTAATGGAGAACTTGTTTCAACTTTTGACGTTACAAATGGAAACTTCATAAATTCAAAAGGTGTAATTACTTCAATAATTGATACAATGGGAGTTAAAATGACGTGCACAACTAATTTTGACTTTAGAAAAAAATAAATCTAACTATTTGAGCAAAAAGCATCTTTTTTTTGTTTTCTGCGTATGAAGGTTTATATTTGTTAGTCTATAAAAACTTAATTACAAGCGACATGAAAATTATTTCGGTTTATTTCTCTCTCCTTTTAGTATTGTTAAGCGCAAGTTCATGTATCGAACACGAGGTAATTCCTCCACCAACAAACACATTAGATTTGAATGCTACTTTCGTTGGTTATGTGAATGGAACACAATTAGAATTCACTCAAAATGTTTTAAATTATAAAGGTTATAGTGATAAATTCACGTCAATTTACTCTTCTCCTTTGCTTTCTAAAATGTTATTTATTTCAGAAATGAAATCGCTAACAGATCAAAGAGCAATACGTATGACATTTGGTTCATTAGATTGGGATGCTTCAGTAAATTCAACGCCAACATTGACAATGTTCAATGATTTTCACACAAGTAAATCTGGTATTAATTTACCTTTTCAAGATTGGGCAAATTTGATTGATGTGGCAAACACTGTTGATGGCGTTCAAGTTGAATATACTGATCAAGCTGGTCTTGTTTGGATTTCAAGAGCATCCGATCCAGGTCAAGTTGCAAAATTTACTGTAATTGATCAAGCAACTGACAAAACAGGAGATTATTCTTTATTCGAAGTGACTTTTAGCTGTAAAGTTTGGAGATACAATGTTCAAACACAATTAGATGAATCTCTAAATATTTCAAACGGGAAATTAAGAGCTTGGTTCAAATTATAATCGGACAAATTTACTAAAACTGAATGAGTCATCTACTCAAAATAGCCATTATTGGTGATTATAACTTTACGTTTAATTCCCATCATGCGACTAATATTTCTATTGACCATTCTGCGAATTTTTTAGAATTAGAAGTTAATTATTATTGGATTAGAGTGAGCGAGGCTGTTCAACACAAACCTGCTTATTTTGACCAATTTGATGGCGTTTGGATAGCTCCTGGTTCCTTTCAAAATCTTTTTTTCTTAAATGGTATTTTCAAGGCAGTTACCACTCGAAAAATCCCTGTACTTATTACCGGTGAAGCGTTCAAATTCTTCATTGATTTTCTTATTCTAAATAACAGTTTAAATCCTAGTGGCGAAAAATTAATATCTGAAAACCTCGTTTCTGGAAATCAGTTTGAGCGAGTATCCATTATACCTAAATCTAAAATTTTTGAAAAATTATACGAGAATTTCAGTAATACTGAATTGACTTCTTCTCGTTTTAGTTTGTATCCTCAACTTTTAGAATTAATGGATGGCAAAATCATTGATGTGGAGGCAAATAATCAATTCGACGACCCTGAAATCATAAGTTTACACGAACATCCATTTTTTGTTGCTTGTGCGTTCTGTCCGCAGATTTCTTCAACAAGAGATATTCCTCATCCAATTATTTATACGTTCTTGAAAATGTCGTTAGAACGCAATCAATCAGATCGCAACTAATTCATTCGTTTCAGTATAATATAAATAGCTTTTAACGTTCAAACCATACATTTCTTGTAGAATCGTATTGTAGTTTGAAATCTGAAATTGGTGTTGTAATTTTTCTTTCCCAGTCTTGTAATCAATCACAATTATTTCGTCTGATTTAATTATAATTCTATCTGGTCGTTTCGCTTCCTCATCTTGAACGAGAATTAATTCTTCATTTATGATTTCTTGAACACCATTGGAAATCCCAGCTTTGTCAATACTATTAAAGAAGTTTACACCCTTTTCTAAAATTGAATCTCGATTGGATTGATCAATAGTCCCCATTCGAATTAACTCTTCTAATTTCTGTGACAACTCTTCTTTCGAATTACAAAGCGACATCAATTCGTGAAAGTTTTTTCCAAAGACAATTTCAGTGTGATCTTTTAAATCTTCATTCGTATTAATTTTTCTAAAAACAATATCTGGATACCATAATTTATCAAGGAATTCTGCTGGAACATAGAAATTTTCTGCTTTCTCCTCTGGACTATCTTTCCGTATAGTTTCATTTCCCGATGTGAAAATCAACTCACCATTTTCTGATGGAATTGGTTCGATAACTAACTTTTCTAATTCAGCGTGAAACAACTTCCCAATTCCACTTTTGAAATAATTAAAAGCATAAAGTCGTTCAACAGGTCGGGTCAAAGCTACATAAGCCAAATTCAATTTATCCAAGAAAATCAATTCTTCTTCGAGTGAAGCAAATTCAGCTAATTCACTAATTTTATTTTTAGTTGAAACAGTACTATACAACACTTTTCCGCCAGCTTCCACTAAGAATTTTGAAATAGAACGAACTTTAACGTCAAAGTCCAAAGAAGGAATGATAACAACTGGAAACTCCAATCCTTTTGATTTATGGATGGTCATAATTTTTACCGCCTTGTTTGAATCAGGCATTTGTAAGGCAATCGTACCTTTTTTCTCGTTGAAATAATCTAGAAAATAGACTAAATCCGAGCGCTTTTTTGCTTGGAAATCGAAAATAACATCCAGAAAATGGTGCAAATAGGGATTTTCAGTTTCCTTCCATTTCATCATTTCCACAAATTTTCCAGCTAAATCATAAATGTTTTCAAAGGAACTGAAAAAGCGCTCTTCGTTTCCAAAATTTTCAATTATAAAGCGTGTATCATTAAACTCTTTAAACGTTTTTCCATCCACTGTTTTCTCCTCAAAATAAGAGAAATATTTTTCAATACTTCCGCTTGGACTCAATCGCATAAACAA
>CALPMC020000170.1 GCA_943324565.2 Chitinophaga pinensis
CTAAAATACCTCATTCGGTTTTTTCACGCTTTTTGTAAACCATTGAAATGGTTTTAAATACGGGTATTTACCCCATAGGTGTGGGTTTAAACCCACACCTATGGGATTCAATCGTGTGTGTTTCACAATCGTTTCAACGATTTATTCATCGTCCTCCGCCTCGCCGGATTCACATTATTATACCCATGCAATTCCATAAATTTAATGTATTCCGTTTAGAATGAGTTTTTGGTGGTGTTGTTTTTGGTTGCGGATATAACGAAATACATTTTCCACCTAGGAAAAATAAACACCAAAAACCCCAAATCCCCTTTGCCAAATAATTTTTAGATAAATTTCCCTTACCCTATAAACTCATAATAATTATCAGTATCAATCACCTTAACTTCAGCTTGGTAAGCATCAATAAATTTTTGAGGGAATTTTACTTTCTTTTTAGCCTTCCACTTAAATTCGTAGGCAGTTATTTTGCCATCAATTTCCTCAATCCAATCTATTTCTTGTTGTTGTGATGTGCGCCAAAAGTATGTTTTTGCATATATTTTATGATACTTCAAATACTTAATTCGTTCGCTAATTAAAAAGTTTTCCCAGAGTGCGCCTTTATCTTGTCTTAAGTCTAATGAATTAAAGTTTGAAATTAGAGCATTTCGTAAACCAGTATCATAAAAATAAATTTTTCTATTTGTTTTTATTTCATTTCTTAGGTTTCTACTTAACGGATTTACCTTAAATAAAACATAGGCTTTTTCCAATAAATCAATATAATTACTCACGGTTTCTTTGTTGGCTCCAATCAATTGAGAAAGTTCATTGTACGAAACTTCATTGCCTATTTGTAGCGCTAAAGCTTGTGTGAGTTTTTGCAAAACATCAGCTTTTTTTATACCCGATAACATCAAAATATCTTTATATAAATAACTATTTATTAAGTTTTCCAGTACTTCTTTTTCTTTTCCAATATGGTTGAGCACATCCGGATACATACCATAGATAATTCTATTTTCCAGTTGTTTGCTGATTTCAGAAAACCCTATGGTTTTTTCAAGTTCCTCAAAAGAAATAGGGTACATATTGTATTCCCATTTTCTTCCAGTAAGCGGTTCGTTTATTTCATTATTCAATTCAAAAGCCGATGAGCCACTGAGTATCAATTGAACATCTTTAAATTGATCAACAATGATTTTAGATGTAATACCGATATTTTTTATTCTTTGCGCCTCGTCAATAAATACTATTTTTTTATCGCCAATTAATCGTTTTAAATAGCTTGTATTTGGTTCGGATAATTGTTGTTGTACCAAAAAATCATCTCCATCTAAAAACAGAAAATCTTTTTGCTTTAAGATATTGTTGATTAAAGTTGATTTCCCAACCTGCCTTGGTCCAATTAAAACAATTGCCTTACCACTGTTAATTTGTTCAATTAAAGTGTTCTTTAAGATTCTTTCAACGTTCATTTTGTTACAGTTTATACTTTACAAACATACAAAAAAATCATTCAAACAGCCAATTATTAAGTTTTATAGCCGTCACAACAGCCAAATATCAATTAAAACAGCTGTTTAATTAGCTATATTTTATATGTTTTTAGCCAATTTCGGTACTTTATGAATAATCCCTACTGCTTCATCCCACCTGGTTGGCAACAAAGCGGTAATTTTTCGACAGCTTCTTTTTTCGCTTTTTGATCATCGGCGTCGTAACCTAAAGCATTGAGGATTTGTTTTTGGTTCACACCTAGTAAGCCTATATATTGCACCAAATACAAAACGCTCTTGGTAAATCGTTGCAAGAGATAAATCTAAATTAATTGGTGCTCCTGAGACAAAAATCAACTGGGTACTTGGGCGTAGTTTACAAGCTTCATCTAAATTAATAACACCCCCTATTTGAGTGAAAAAATGGCGCTTCTCCAAGTTGTTGTCCGTTCCATCAAGAGAGTTTTGAATCGGTTTTAGGGAGCTAATTCCAACGAACAAACCCTTTGGTTGCAAAAAAAAAGCACCCCGAAGGATGCTTCTAAATTTTATATGTAAAATTCTTATTTCTCTGAAGTCATCGAAGCAAACAAAAATTCTCTATTCATACGAGCGATATTCTCCAATGAAATTCCTTTAGGACATTCGATTTCACATGCACCAGTGTTTGTACAGTTTCCGAATCCTTCCTCGTCCATTTGGCGAACCATATTTAAAACACGGTCTTTTGCCTCCACTTTTCCTTGTGGTAACAATGCATATTGAGAAACTTTAGCTCCAACAAATAACATTGCCGAACCATTTTTACAAGTCGCAACACAAGCTCCACATCCAATACATGCCGCAGCTTCAAACGCTTTGTCTGCATCGTCTTTTGGAACTGGAATAGCATTTGCATCCATTGTTCTTCCAGAAGTGTTTACAGAAACAAATCCTCCCGCTTGTTGAATACGGTCAAATGCACTTCTATCAACTACTAAATCTTTGATTATCGGGAACGCAGTAGATCTCCATGGCTCAACGTAAATGGTATCTCCATCGTTGAACATACGCATGTGTAACTGACAGGTAGTGATACCCGTGTCTGGACCATGTGCACGGCCGTTGATATACAACGAGCACGACCCACAAATTCCCTCACGACAATCGTGATCGAAAGCTACAGGCTCTTTTTGTTCGTTTACTAATTGCTCATTCAATTGATCCAACATTTCTAAGAAAGAACTGTCAGTAGACACATTGTCTAATTTGTAAGATTCCAATGCACCTTTTACTTTCGCATTTTTCTGTCTCCAGATTTTTAACGTGATGTTTATTGTTTTTGCTGCCATAATTCGCCGTTATTTTAATAATTGTTGAACTTGAAATTCTAACTCATCTATATAATCTGTGATGATATCCCAAACAAGTTCGTAATCAATTCCTGAATAATCATGTATCATTCTATTTCTTAATCCTTTCATTCTCTTCCATTCTATTTCTGAATGTACTAGTTTGAAATCTTCATCTATTTTTGAACTTACTTCTCCAATAATTTCAAAATTTCTAACACACGCATCAATTGTTTTATCGTCCTTCAAAAATTCTTCGAAATTCATTCCATTTGTATATTTTTTAATCTTTTGAATAGATTCTAAAATATCGGTTAAAAGAATGTTTCGATCGCGTTTAGACATAAATCAAATCTTGCTTTATGTGTTCGTAGTAATTGGATTTTAAACTGTTTTTGGTAATAACATCTGTTTTTATCCCTAAACAAGCTTCAATTTCATCAGCCAAATCAATGAATTGAATTCCAATTTTTCCATTCAACTCCACTAAAACATCAACATCACTTTTCTCTGTGGCTTCATTGCGAGCGTAAGACCCGAAAATTGCCATGTTTGCCAAAGGATACTTTTTTTGAAGTATCGGCTTCAAGACAGTTAGTTGTTGCTTTATGTAAGTTAAAGTCAGCATTTTTTATTTATAGTTACGAGCCGCTATTTTAATAAACTCATAATTCAAATCTTCTTTGTGTAACTCCGATTGTGTAACGTCCATTCCTTTATATTCCCACGCTGCAACAAACTTGAAATTCTCATCATCACGTAATGTTTCTCCTTCTTCGTCTTGATATTCTTCACGGAAATGTCCTCCGC
>CALPMC020000171.1 GCA_943324565.2 Chitinophaga pinensis
CGCCATGAATTGTCTCCAAATGTGAAGCAAATTGAGGTACTTTTTCTTCAATTAATTTAGGGTCAAGTAATTTCATTTCTCTCCAAGCGCTCTCTTCATTCCATAATAATTTTGTTCCGTGGCAAAAAACTTTTTCGATGCGATTTGGGTAGTTTACAGCTAAATATAGTCCAACATATCCCCCCATACTGTAACCGAAAATCGAAACTTTTTTAAGTTGATTTTTATCCAATAAATCAATTACTGCTTTCGAAAATAACTCAATAGAAAATTCAGTTGGGATTTTGGTGTTTCCGTGACCTGGAAAATTAAAGGTTATTGAATTTTCAAATCGGTTATAAATTTTTGAAAGTTGATTCGAACTTCCGATTGCTCCATGAAGAAAAAGAATTGTACTCATCCAGAAATAAAAGTGATAATATAGTTTAGCTTTTCAAAGCCAACAATTTAGATTTAATTTCTTCAAGCTTTAATATAACCTGTTCTGTTTGACTTAAAGTTACAGTTTGAGGTCTTGGTTCTTTTGATTTTAAGGCTTTCTTAGCACCATCAAGGGTATAGCCCTCAATTTTAACTAACTGATAAATCTTGTTAATTTTTTCAAGTTCTTTAACCGTAAAAAGACGATTACCTTTTTTGTTTTTCTTTGAAACTTCAAGTTGAAATTCCTTTTCCCAAAACCTTAAAAGTGAGGTGTTTACATTCAAAAATTCAGCTACTTCTCCAATTGAGTAGTACATTTTGCTAAGTTGTTGAATTTCAATTTGAGGCATAGATTAACTTGAATTTGATTTCGAAAATAGTTATAATTTTGCAACCGCAATGTTGAAATCTCCATTTCGCTTCTTTTTTTTATTATTCGTTGTTTTATTATTCTCTACGAATAGTTTGGCAAGTGTTTCGTATGAAATTGAATTTGCGATTGGCTATGAAGATTCAATTCCAAGGAAAAGTAATCCTAAAGTTGATGCCATTATTTCATACGCTAAAACTTTTTTAGGTGTCCCTTATCGCTATGGAGGTTCGACTCCTTCAGGTTTTGATTGCTCAGGTTTCATTAATTATATTTTCGGAAATTTTGGATTTAGCCTAGTTCGTTCAAGTTATGGATTGGCAGAATTAGGCGAAACAATAGCTTTAACAGAAATTCAACCGGGAGACTTAATGTTCTTTAAAGGGAGCAACGTGAATTCTACAAGTGTTGGACATGTGGGAATGGTAATTAATGTGACAGCTGAAGAAATCAAGTTTATTCATTCTGCTAATGGAGGTGTTCAAATTACTAATTTTAAAACTAGTAAATATTACATTCAACGCTATGTGAAAACTAAACGTTTGGATTATGGAGGTTACTAAACTTATCACATAACTAATTGTTTCAATAAAATGGATACAGAAATTGTGAACGGTCGCCGTCAATGGCTTTTTATTTTTTTAGTTGGATTATTTATAACGAATGCTGTTACAGCAGAGTTAATAAGTAATAAATTGATTCAAATTCCAATCAGTTTTTCTTTTTTCAATAAAGATTTTGGACCATTCACAACGATTGTTGGTATTTTACCTTGGCCAGTTGTATTCATTTTAACAGATTTATTGAACGAGTTTTATGGTTTTAAGGCTGTCAAACGTATTTCCTGGATCACGGCGATTTTAATTGCTTATTGTTTCCTAATTGTTGGTTTGTCACTTTCAATTCCTGCTGTTGAAATTAAAGGTTCAAAATTGGCAACAAATGAATCGTATAATTTGGTTTTTGGACAAGCGCAAATGGTCATCGTTGGAAGTATTGTTGCTTTTTTAATTTCACAGATATTAGACGCTTATGTTTTCAACTGGATTAAAAAGAAAACAGGAAATAAGTTTATTTGGCTTAGAAGTACAGGTAGCACTTTATTCTCTCAATTAATTGATACTTATGTCGTTTTATATATCGGTTTTGTTCTTCCAGGTTCACTTAAAATGGGAGATTTTTTAACTATTGCACCTACGAATTATATCTTAAAAATTATAATAGCAATTAGTTTAACTCCCTTAATTTATCTAGGACATTACTTGGTAAAACACTATCTAAAAGTTAATCAGTAAATAGATTTTTTAGTTCTAATATGCCAAATCAAGTAGAGTGCGGCAACCAATGAAAGCAAAGCTCCGATTAAGAAAGAAATCAAAATAGTGTGTTTGCTGTTGTCATAAAAAATTAAGGTTGAAGCAGAACCAAGGATTATTCCAATTTCTAATGCGATAAACATCGTACCAGCGCCAACTCCTCTTCTTGCCTCGTGTGATAAATCTGCTGTCCAAGCGAACAGGGTAGGGCTAGAAACACCGGTTGCTAAACCAAAAACAACAGCAGAAAGAATGTATGTGTTTACCGAGTTTGAAGTAGCAATTAAAATCATACTAATCATTAAGATTGTGCAGCCAATAAGTAAGGTTTGTCTGCGTCCAATTTTATCAGATAAGGAACTGGTGAAAAGACGAATTAGAATTGTTGAAATCACATAAATCCCAAAGAAAAAACCTTTGTTGGTGATTCCTAAAAAAGCAGAAATATCAGGCGTAATTACAAAAATAATTCCCGAAGAAAAAGCTGTCAAAAGCATCACCGTTGCAGCAGGAAGAACACTTGGCTCGAAAATATCCTTAGCTTGAATTCTTAATTGACTTCCATCAAATTTTTGTTTGATAGCAAGTGTCTCTTCAACTTTAAGGACTAATAGCAAGGAAATCATAGTGAATATAGCTGAAATCATAAATAAGCTATTGTAACCAAAATGTTCGAAAATGAGTGAACCGAGTGCTTGTCCAACGCCGATTCCTAATGAAATAAAAGTACCCCAAATACCCATTGCTTTCCCCCTTGAATCTGAAGGAATTAAATCTGTAACAAGTGCTGTTGAGCCTGTTGGAGAAAAACCAGCACTGAATCCGTGAAGAAATCGTAATAAAAGAAAAAAGAGAACAGAATAAGAGAGTGGATAAAGTAATGCAACGATAAATGAAATTAATATCCCAAAATAAATAACCCTTTTTCTTCCGATCGTATCAGATAATTTCCCTGAAAATGGTCGTGAAATACCTGCAGAAATTGAAAACAAAGAAATGATTAAACCTTTGTGCTCGGCGCCTCCTAAATTTGTAATGAATCCATTTAATTCTGGCAAAATCAAATTAAAACTCGCCATGAAAAAGAACATAGAAAGACAAAGTAGCCAGAAGTTTTTGTCGTAATTCATTAGAAGTCCACAAAAGTAGAACTTAATTTAGATATGACTTTGAATAAAGATTAAACTAACAAAATTAATAGCGTTTTATTGATTTGATCTTTCTTTAGGTGTAAAATAGGTCCAAGCAAGCAAATGGCTAATTTTATTTCCTTGCCCCATTTGAATGGTTTTAATTTCTTCTACTTTTTGTTTATTTAAAAGTCTGTAAAGACTTGAAAGGTTATCTTTTTTGGAAATTAAAGTGGTGAACCAAATGCAGTTTTTAGCAAACTTTTGACTTTCTAGAATTAGCTGTTTAACAAATTCTAATTCTCCTCCTTCACACCATA
>CALPMC020000172.1 GCA_943324565.2 Chitinophaga pinensis
CGAATACAATCTTTCAGGCGGATTGAAATTTAATTTCTCAAAAGATATTTATTTAGCAGCTATTTTTGAGTCAAACAGAAACAGTCTGAATGACCAATTGGCTTATCGTTACAAGCAAGTTATGTTGTATTACATTATGAAATTCTAACAAAATGAATGTGATAGCAAGCTCTACTAAAAGATTTCTCCTTCCAGTCGAAATGACCGGAACACTGGAGAACGCTTTCGAAAATTCTTTGAATTTTCGCCAAATACACTCCTCAAAAGTCATTTCGACCGAAGGGAGAAAACTATTGAGGAAAATCAGTTTATACAACTTTTTGAAGTTTAATAAAAACATTAACAAATGAAAAAAGCACTCACATTTATCGGAATTGTTGCTGTTCTTGTGGCATGTCGCAAGAAAGAAATAGACAAAATGGACGGTCCATCTTTACAAGATTTGAATGGACAGTTTTCAGTTATTACGACTTTGGCTTCGAGCAAAGATTCAGTTGATTTTTCTGCAAACGAAACCGTTTTCTTTACTGCTGAATTTTCAAAAACAATCGAATGGAAGTTAAACATCATAGGCTTAACGAGTGGTGCGGTGAAAACCATACAAGGAACAGGAAACGCTCTAACTGAATCCTTAAGCTTGTGGAACGGAAGCACAACCTCTTTGCCATTGTTTAAATCTGAAAATTGTAAAGTTCAATTAACGTTCACTGGCGAAACAGACACTTTAATAGATTACGTGAAAGTTACTCAGCCCAAAACAAATGCTGGTTATGTAGTTGCGGACTTCGAAACGGGATTTAATTCTGGTTGGTCTTCGTTCATACAATCAGGGGCAGATATGGACTTTCAAATCAAATCTGACATTACTGCACCTCAAGGAAATGCTTATTACAATTTAGCTGGAACAGTAGATTGGGACTGGTTAATTGGTTATGTGTATTTCAAAGCAAGCGCGGGTGGAAATGCAACTTTTCCTTTGAATTCAAATCCGAATAGCGTGTATTTTAATGTAATGGTTTGGGGAGATCCAAGTTTGACAAATAGTTTGATTTTGTTCCAATTTCAAGAAGATGATAATGCCGATGGAAACTACACAGCTGCTTCAGAAGATCAATATGCAGTTGAAATTCCTGTGAATTGGACGGGTTGGAAATTAGTATCATTAAAATACAGCGACATTCCTTGTTTGGTTAATGGTCAACCTGCTGCACCTGCTGGAGATGGCGTTCATAATTCAGATAAAATCAAGCAAGTGAACATGTTGCATTTAGCAAATCCTGCATCAGGTTACGCGAAAGCAAAATTAGATTACATCATTTTCACCGAAAACGGACCTTTGAATCCTTAATTCATGAAACTACTCCTTTTCATATTGGCTTTTTCACCGCTTTTATCTTGGGCCCAGGACTTTCCAAATCGTACGGTAAACCTTGATGAAGTAACACTTTTGGGTAAGAAAACACGATTCAAAAAAGTAGGATTGTACGATGAATCGTTTGCGGATCGTCCTAATATTAAAGGCTTTAGCCAATTGGAGATTTTTACTGATGCTGTTACAGATGAAGTTTGGACAGTGAAAAATGCAACTTGCATTGGAATTCAGCCTGAAACGGATGAGAAAGACGCATTTTTAAAACTAAATTGGAACAAAGACCAAGACGGTTGCGATTGGGTTGGAATGGGATTCGGCTGGGATATGTGGTCAGCGAAAGATATGGCATACATCAAAGACACGATTGCTATTGAATTGGAAGTGCGTTCAACTGGGAAACCGTTTACAAATTTACCTTGGGCTTTTGGGATAGAAGATTATGCAAACCGTCAAGCGTGGTTGGGTTACAACACAGCCTTTTTGATGGCAAAAGAAATCACAAATGAATGGACGAAAGTGCAAATTCCGTTCAGTTTGTTCCCTTTTGAAGAAAACGAAATTGATTTAACAAGTGTCAAACAATTGATTATACAATTTTTCTCAGAAGGAAAAGTGGAAATTAACAGCATCAAAATTGTTCCGTTTACAGGAAAACTGCGCCAAGAAACAACTGCTAGTACAAGTAAAGTTTCACCAAAAATGGATGGCGACTTAAGCGATTGGAAATCACCTTTCACTGAATTTGAGACAGGACATTCATTTGCCGTTCATTATAGCAATGACAGCTTGTTTGTGGCTGTAAAAGTTGAAGATCCAAGTCCACGTGTGAACGAGCAAACGGGAAGCAACTTGTGGAATGGTGACGCGATTGAAATTGCTTTTTCAACAAACACGAATGCTGACCCGAAGCGCAAATTTTTCTTGCTAAGCGACCAACACATCGGTATCAATTGTGGTGCAAATCCATACGCTTGGGATTGGAAAGAAAGCATTGAATTGAAAGCAATCGACTTCAAAATCCAAAATAACGCTACAGGCTATACAGCTGAAATCGCTATTCCTTACAAGCAACTTTACAAAACAACTTTGAAATCGGGTGATAAAATCGGCTTCGAAATAGCCGTTGACCTCAACACAACCGAACAAAAACGCCAGCGCCAAGACCGTTGGAACAGCCACAATACCGAAGGATTTCACTTGTCACCAGGGAAATGGGGAGAAGTTGAGGTTGGATTTTGAATTCTTAATTTTTAATGTTGAATTTTTAAAAACCTTGCTTTTGGTGCTTTTCGACATCATTTAATTGAAATTTAGAGTTCTTCATTGGAGGGATTTTAAAAAATAAAGACGCTAAGTCATCTTTATATTCTTCTATTCTTGATGGACCATTTCATT
The DNA here is from genome assembly GCA_943324565.2 of Chitinophaga pinensis. Lineage (GTDB taxonomy): Bacteria > Bacteroidota > Bacteroidia > Flavobacteriales_D > Crocinitomicaceae > UBA952. The sequence continues at coordinate 2,768 of CALPMC020000172.1, forward strand.
TTTCAATCCAACATTTTTATTTTAAGAAAAGAAAAAAATCAATTCGGACAAGATTTTGGGTTGTGGGTATTATAAATCAGAAAAACAATTACCTTAGAGTACTAATTACAATATCTTATGAAATTTCTATCGCTACTATTTTGTTTGTTACTCGTTAAATTATCTTACAGTCAAAATACTGATGCTCAGTTACAAAAAGAAGCCAAACGCCGATTGAAACAACTTTCGACTGAAGAAAAAATCGCACAAACGTGTCAATTAACCTTGGACGCTGTACTAAAAGTGGACGAAAAAGGACGTGTTTTAGAGCCGTTGCAGTTAGACGAAGTAAAACTTAAAGAAGTCATAAAAACGAACGGTGTTGGTTCCATTCTAAATGTGAGTTCACATACCTTGGACTTAAAAACATGGGCCACAATTACGGCAAAAGTTCATCAGTTTTATCAATTGGGCGAAACAAAAACGCCAGTTCTTTATGGTGTTGATGCCATTCACGGAGCGAATTATGTGATTGGTGGAACATTGTTTCCTCAAGAAATTGGTTTAGCTGCAACTTGGAATCCTGCCTTGGCGGAAGAAATGGGTAAAATTACAGCTTACGAAACAAGAGCTTCTGGGGTTCCTTGGAATTTTTCTCCCGTTTTGGATTTAGGTAGACAACCGCTTTGGTCGCGCTATTTTGAAACATTAGGTGAAGATCCGTATTTAGTTAGTAAGATGGGTGAAGGTTTAGTAAAAGGCTATCAAGGAAAATCGTTGGATGATCCTTA
>CALPMC020000173.1 GCA_943324565.2 Chitinophaga pinensis
AAACTCTCCGTTGTAAATAACTTTGAATTCTTTCCAAAAACTACAAGAATCATTTATTCTAATTTATAAATTTTGCTGTTTCCTTATTTCTCAATACTTCAAAGAACTTATTCTGTTGTTAGATTTAATCGCTTAATCTCTAACTTTAAATCTTATTTTAAAACCCAATCTCTTTTGTTTGGGGTTGCAAAGATAGAAACTTATTTTGAACTGACAATTTTTTTATTATTTAATTTTTGAGTGTTTAAACTCTCCAATGAAGTAATACTAAAATATCAAAATAAAGTTTCAATTTTTTAATTTTCAAAACCCTTTTACCGTTGCAATGGGGGTGCAAAGATATGTACTCTTTTCTGATATTTACTAACTTTTTTAAAGTTTTTTCTAAAACAATTAAAAAATACTTAATAAACAACTAAAAATCAAAAGGTTAAAATTAAAAAGAGTCAACATTTTATTGTTTAAATCGTCAACTAACATGATTTTCTTAGTAATTGCTCTAATTTCAGAATAGAATTTTGATAAATTAATTGATCAAAACCTAAATTATACAATTCCTTTTCAGTTAGTAATTGATTCAACTGGTAATGTATTATAGTTTGATTCTGATTAAAACTAATATTAGGGGTCAATGAGGAATCTATCAGTATATGATTATTTAAAACGATTGGATTCTTTAAATCAATTAATACTATAAATAATGCAAGTTGAATAGACGTTAATTTAGATAAATGCTCTCCATTTTCATCTATAAATCTAACTTTGGACAATACGACACCTATCTTATCCTTATATATATTAAATTCTGAATTACTTAATTGTCCAAATTGAGGAAACAATCTCTTTAAATCAAAAAGATCATTTTTTGTTAATGGGACTTTATCAATTACACCTGTGTTTCGCCTTGCAACATACAACCAATAACGAATTGCTATAGTTGTAAGAATAACTGTTATAATCCCAGCAATTTTTGCGAATATTATGTACTCAAAAACTATTAAAAAAGGAGCAGAAAAGAGTACAAAAGAAATTACCGTCAACCAAAGAGGAAAACGGTAATTAAGTGTTTTTTTATTAAAAGTCATAAATCAGTAAGCTATCCATTTGTCATCAAGCATTTCGCCTTTAATAGTTACATTTTTTGTTCTTGCATAATCTTCAGCTGCAATTAACATTTGTTCTTTCGTGTCGCGTCTAATTAATATAGAACTTGAACCCTGTGATTTTACTTCTATGTAGAATCCGTTTTTCAATCTCGCAGGCCGTGTTGGTGGTCTTCCCATTTCTCTAAATTTAGTCAAATAATATCTAAATATATGTAGAATAATTGAATTAACTAAAGGTTTTGTGAAATTTTATGAATCTAGTATTCTTAAAGTGCTCGTTAACCATCAATATATAAAGACTATTTTTGCAAAATGATTAATTTAGAGAAGTTAGGTTATTATCTACCACAAGGTTTTTTGTTCCATCAAATCAACCTTCAAATAAATAAAGGTGATAAAGTAGGATTAGTTGGGAAAAATGGTGCAGGAAAATCAACATTACTAAAAATACTTTCTGGCGCAATAAAACCAACCGAGGGTGCTGTCCACTTACCTAAAGGATGTACGATTGGATATTTAACACAAGATATTGTTATAGATACAACCCAAACTGTTTTTGAATATCTAAATTCTTCAAATGAACGAATCAATTATATTAGAGAAAAATTAGAGTTTATTAATCAAGAACTAACAACGAGAACTGACTACGATAATCATAGTTACTTAGAAATGTTAGATGAGTTGAGTGATTTAAACCATGAATTTCAAGTTATTGAAGGGTTTCAGTGGGAAGAAAAAATAAATTCTACTTTAAAGGGTTTAGGTTTTAGTGAAGTTGAAATTGAACAAAGTTTAAATACATTTTCAGGTGGTTGGAAAATGCGAGCTGAATTAGCTAAAATTCTTGTTAATAATCCAGATGTCATTTTATTAGATGAACCTACAAATCATTTGGACATAATTTCAATTAGTTGGTTAGAATCCTATTTACAAAAATACGAAGGTGCTGTTATTATTATTTCTCACGATAGACTGTTCTTAGACAATGTTACAAAGCGTACTTTAGAAATAAGCATGGGTAAAATATTTGACTTTCCCTACGCCTATTCTAAATACAAAGAAGTTCGTGCAGAAGAATTAGAACGATTGGAAGGGGCAAAAAAACAACAAGACAAGGAAATAAAACAAACAGAGGAACTAATTAATAAATTTCGAGCAAAAAGTAGTAAAGCCGCATTTGCTCAATCTTTAATTAAAAAACTAGATAAAACGGAACGTATCGAGATTGAACGAAATCCAACTTCAAAAATGCGTTTAACTTTTCCTTTAAGTGTGCAACCAGGAAAATGGGTGTTGGAATTAGATGGAGTTAATAAATCGTATGGCAATAAAGAACTTTTTAGGAATATTGGAATTACAGTTGGTAGAGGAGAAAAAATAGCATTATTAGGTCCAAATGGTGTAGGTAAATCAACTTTGTTGAAAGCAATTATGAAAGTAATTGATTACGATGGCATCGTTGATTATGGTCACAATGTCAATGTTGCTTATTTTGCACAAGATCAAGCAGAGAAATTAGACGTCACAAAAACTGTTTTTGAAACCGTTGATGATGTTGCAAAAGGAGATATTCGCAAGGACCTTCGAACAATATTAGGTACCTTTCTATTTAGTGGTGAGGATACTGAGAAAAAAGTTGCTGTTTTATCTGGAGGTGAACGTACACGTTTAGCTCTTTGTCAATTGTTATTGAGTCCATCAAATTTCTTAATTCTCGATGAGCCTACAAATCATTTAGATATTCAAAGTAAAGATGTGTTGAAACAAGCACTTACAACCTATGAAGGTACATTTATAGTTGTCTCTCACGATAGAGAATTCTTAAATGGTTTAACAAATAGAATTTGGGATATTGAAAATAAACATTTGAAGATTCACCATTTCACATTAAACGAATACTTAGATTATAAGTTAAATAAAGGTGATTATCAGGTTGAGAAAAGTGAAAAAGTAAAAGTTGAAAGTGAAAAACTGAAAACTGAAAATGAAAAATCAGCAAAAAAGAATTCAAAATCTAACGACGAAAAAAATCTTATTCATAAAGAATTAAAGAAAATAGAACAACATATAGAACAAGTTGAAAAAGAATTAGTTGAAATTAATGCTGTTATTGCTAACTTAGATTTCACTCAAGGGGAAAGTCATTTGGAAGTTATTGGGAAACACGACGCTTTAAATATGCAATTGAGCCAATTAATGGAAAAATGGACACCATCCCACTAAGTGTGTAAACTGAAAGTTTCAAAAAATCAGTCTATTTTCAAAAATAATCATAAATTGGTTAAGTATTGTTCCCCAATCACGAATAGGCATTGTCCATTTTTTAGTTGCTTCCTGGATTGCAAGAAATGCAGAT
>CALPMC020000174.1 GCA_943324565.2 Chitinophaga pinensis
GTTCCAGCAATAAAACGCGGTGTTCCATTTTGAAATCCCGGTGAAGCAGAAGTGACAGTAGCCGTCATAATTCCTGTTGTATAGCTTGCACCACCATTTGGAAAACCTGACCAACTAAGAATTTGAGAATATAAAGAACAAGAAAATAGGATAAACAAGAAAAGAGAAAATAAAGATTTAATCATTTTTTAATAATTGGAGAGCAATAAAATTAAACAATATCTCTATACGTCAAAATAGTTGTTAAAAACTAAGACTTCAATTGTTCGTAATCGGTTGCTTTTTGATGCAATCTAAAATTCTTAAAACACGTTTTTCGTCCACTTTTAAAATTGTTTCTGAAAAATGCGAATCTTCATCCAAAATTTGTTTTGTTGTTCCCGAAAAATGAACACCAGAGGGTTGGGTATAACTTATTAATTTGTTGATATTTGCAGCGCTAACGCCGCCTCCAGGCATTATTTCTATACGATTTTTTGCGTATGCAGTCATTTGTTTTAAAATGTCCATTCCGATTTCAACATTCGATGCAAATCCAGAAGTTAATATACGATTAAATCCTAGTTCTACCAATGCATCAATCGATTTTTTCCAATCAATACTTTCATCAAATGCACGGTGAAATGTTAATTCTAAACCATCAGAAACTGCTTTTATTTTTTGTAATGCGGAAATATCTAATTCAAAATTTGCTTGCAAAACCCCAACAACAATTCCTTTTACTCCTAATTTTTTAGAAATTATAATGTCGTTCAAAATTACCTCTAATTCCATTTCTGAATAATGAAATCCACCAGCTCTTGGTCGGATAAGTACGTGCGTTTCAATATCTTTAGAAATAGCATATTGAATTAAGCCTGCTGAAGGAGTTAAACCACCTTGCTCTAAATCTTGACATAATTCAATTCGGTCAATATTTAATTTTCTTGCAATTTCAATCGCTTCAATCGAGGCTGCGCACAATTCAATTTTGATAGACATAATCGACTTGTTTTTTTTTGTTCTTACAAATATCATTAATTCATTATTACTAGTCACTAAATAAGGAACGATTTTCCGTATATTTGTCTACCTTTTTAAAACAAATATGGCAAAAGCAACAGCAACGCAAACAACATCAAACATTGATTTTGAGTCATTTAAATCACAAGTTATAGCAGATTTTAAATTAGCTTGTGAATCTCGTGAAACCTCGCTTTTAGGAAGAAAAGAAGTGCTAACAGGAAAAGCAAAATTTGGAATTTTTGGCGATGGAAAAGAATTGGCGCAAATTGCTCTTGCTAAACAGTTTCAAAATGGTGATTTTCGTTCGGGTTACTACCGTGATCAAACCATAATGATGGCAATTGGCGAATTAACTATTCAACAATATTTTGCTGGTTTATACGCGCATACAGACGTAAGTTTAGAGCCTCAATCTGCTGGACGTCAAATGGGTGGACATTTTGCTACTAGAAATTTAGACGAAAAAGGCAACTGGAAAAATCTGATGGAACAAAAAAATAGTTCTTCTGATATTTCCCCAACCGCTGGTCAAATGCCACGTTTAGTTGGTTTGGCACAAGCTTCAAAAATGTACAGAAATAATCCTTCTTTAAGGGATTTACCTCAATTTAAAATATTCAGTAACGAAGGAAACGAAGTTGCTTTTGGAACTATTGGCGATGCTTCAACTTCAGAAGGACCTTTTTGGGAATCAATAAATGCTGCTGGCGTTTTACAAGTGCCGATGGTAATGTCAGTTTGGGACGATGGTTATGGAATTTCTGTTCCTCGTGAATTTCAAACAACAACTGGAAGTATTTCTCAAGCTTTAGCAGGAATGCAACGCACAGAAGATCATAATGGATATGAGATTTTCGTTACCAAAGGTTGGGATTATGCGCATTTGTGTGAAACGTATGAAAAAGCAGTAAAATTAGCGCGTGAAGAACACGTTCCTGTTTTGGTGCATGTGAAAGAAGTAAATCAACCGCAAGGACATTCAACTTCAGGTTCACACGAACGTTATAAATCGGAAGAACGTTTACAATGGGAACACGATTTCGATTGTATTAATAAATTTAAAGAATGGATTTTAGCCTTCAATGCTGATGGATTAACCCTAGCTTCTGCAGAAGAATTAGATAAAATTAGCGTTGATGCAAAAGCCACCGTTCGTCAATCTAAAAATAATGCTTGGAGTGCATTTATAAGTTCAATCAAACAAGATTTGAATCAGGCAGTTGCATTTATTAAAGCTGTTGCAGCAGAAAGTGAAAATGGTGTTTTTATTCAGAAAGAAGTTGAAGCACTTGAAAAAGCTTTTGAACCAATTCGTAAAGATATTTTGACAATTGCTCGCAAAGTTTTGAGAATGGTGCGTGAAGAATCAATTCCATCAAAAACGGCACTTTCTAATTGGATTAAAGGTTTTAATGGTGAAAATTTTGATCGTTACAATTCTCATTTGCATTCTCAATCAGAACAGTCAGCACTGAAAGTTCAACCTGTGGCGCCTGTTTACGACAATGAAGTTAAAATGGAAGACGGACGAATTATCTTGAGAGAAAATTACCGTAAAATCCTTGAAAATTATCCTGAAGTTATCGTTTTTGGTGAAGATGCAGGAAAAATTGGTGGTGTAAATCAATCCTTAGAAGGCTTACAGGAGCAATTTGGCGAGATTCGTGTTTTTGATACAGGAATTCGCGAATGCACCATTATTGGTCAAGGTATTGGTATGGCAATGAGGGGTTTACGTCCGATTGCTGAAATTCAATATTTAGATTATTTGTTATATGCGATTCAAGTTATGTCGGATGATTTATCGACTTTACAATATCGTACAAAAGGTGGACAAAAAGCTCCGTTAATTATTTCAACTAGAGGTCATCGTTTGGAAGGAATTTGGCACAGTGGTTCTCCGATGGGAATGATTGTAAATTCCGTTCGTGGAATGCACGTTTGTGTACCGAGAAATATGACTAAGGCTGCTGGATTCTACAATACGCTTTTAGCTTCTGACGAACCAGCATTGGTAATTGAACCTTTGAATGGTTACAGAACGAAAGAAAGAATTCCAATCAATGTTGGTGAATTTAGAGAAGCATTAGGTGTTCCAGAAATCGTGAAATCGGGAAGTGACTTGACAATTGTTTCTTATGGTTCAACCTTTAATTTGTGTGAACAAGCAGCAAAAACCTTGTTAGAATTAGGAATTGATGTGGAACTAATTGACGTTCAAACATTGTTGCCATTTGATATCAATCATATAATTTCGGATTCTTTGAAGAAAACGAATCGTTTATTGATTGTAGATGAAGACGTTAGCAGTGGAGCAACTGCATTTATGTTGGATA
>CALPMC020000175.1 GCA_943324565.2 Chitinophaga pinensis
CCAGAAACATTGAATTTTTGTGGCGTTTTGTAGGTAATATCTAAAACAGAGCTTAAACGGTCTCCATATTGCGAATCAAAACCACCAGCAGAAAATCGTACATCTTCCACTAAAGCTGAATGGATAAAACTCATTCCTTCCTGTTGACCACTTCGCGTTAAGAAAGGACGAAAAACTAAAAATCCATTGACATACACTAAGTTTTCATCGTAATTTCCACCTCGAACATTGTAATTGGTTGTCAACTCGTTGTTGGAAGTAGCAGCTGTGGTAAGTGCTAATGTTCGTTCTACACTCCCCGTAATTTTTTGCGCATCAACAGTTGGCATTTTTTCCAACGTGAAGGGATCTATTTTACTTTGGGAAATCGTAACCTCATTTTGTAATAAAATTGGGAAGCTAACAATTGGTAATTCAATACTAACCGCTTTGTTAATGATGATTGTCTTCGCTTCTCGCAGTCCATTTATAGAATAGACAAAATCGACGGTATCTCCGAAAGTTAAATCAAAAGCATAGCGTCCGATAGAATCACTTAATGTGCTTTGAACTGGATTAGTTTTAGTTACGATTAAAACATTTTCAAGTGCTTTTCCATTTTTTCCAGTACATAAACCAACCACACGTACATTTTGACTAAACAAAGGAATTGACAATAAAAGAAAAAATAGGACAGAAAGCTGTTTCATTAAACACAAAGATAAAAGCTAAACGCTTTTGTTAAAGAATTATTTTCAAATGATTGGATAACGGTTCATTTTTAACATTTTCTATGCTCAACCAACAAAGCAAAAGATAGTTTTAACAATTTATGCGATAAGTTTTTCCATCATTTTGTAGACGTATGCAAAACGATACCAATTCAAAAAAGTGCGTCAAAAATATTCTAGATTTAAAGTTTACACCCTTGTCTTTTATATTCTTTTTTATTGGTGCTTTGAAATTACGAATACCATGATTTATCTCTCAATCTCTTCCTTGTCGCCATCTTTTTAGCTCAGACTTAATGCGTTTGTCGTTCAATCGTTTTTCTTTAACTGCTTTTGGAATTTTTGTCGCTTTGCGTTCTTTTCTTACTAAGAAACAATTCGTTAACAACAAGTTGAACTTCTCTAAAGCGATTTTCTTGTTTTTGAGTTGGGTTCTTTCTGTTTGCGAAACGACTTGAAGAATGCCATCTGAATTGATTTTACTTTCTAATTTAGATTGGATGATTGCTCGTTGATCTTCATCAAGCACTTTTGAGTTCATCACATCAAATTCTAAAAGAACCTTTGTTGAAACTTTGTTGACATTTTGCCCACCACTTCCACCGCTACGACTTGTTTTAAAGGTCAGTTCAGAAAGAAGAGTATGTAAGGCAGGTTTCATAAGTTAAAAGTAACAATTAGAATTTGATTCAATCAATTGCCTTTGGATTTTCGTTTTTATTTTTTTTTAAAATAATATCCGGTTAAACACAATTAACATTTTTTTTATTTTCTATTTCCTATACCACATAAAGGATAGAGAGCTAAAAACAAATTATTTTCATTTTGTTTAATCTTTTTTTGAAAACGTTAAACAACTTTTGTTTAGCTTTACACCTCAAACGTTAAACAAAACACAAGGAGCTATGTCAACAATTGAATTCAACGAAGCATTAATTGGGATTGAAAATAACCTTCATTCATTCGCAATGAGTTTTACGCGCAACCGAGAGGATGCAAAAGATTTAACGCAGGAGACAATGTTAAAGGCGATAACCTATAGAAGTTATTACACACCCCAGACAAATTTTAAAGCTTGGGTTTTTACAATTATGCGAAATATCTTTATCAATCAATATCGTCGTAATGTAAAAGCGCGTACAATTTTCGATGGTTCTAAAGATTTATTCTTGATTTCAAACTCTTCTGGTCACGAAGAAACGCCACTCGAAATAATTTCCGCGAAGGATATTAACAGTAAAATTAGTACTTTAGGGGCAGATTATAAGGAGCCTTTCGAGATGCACTTTAAAGGATTCAAATATAAAGAAATAGCAGACAAACTAAATATACCAATTGGAACAGTGAAAAGTAGAATTTTCATAGCTCGCAAAAAATTGATGGATCTTTTGCCTGATTACGCTTTTTCAGCAAATTAAAATATGAGTAAAAAAGTTACCATTCTAGGGGCAGGAATTTCCAGCTTATCTGCTTCTGCTTTTTTAGCAAAAGCAGGTTATGATGTTACTATACTTGAAAAAAATCAAACAATCGGTGGTCGAGCAAGACAATTCTCAACCAATGGATTTGTTTTCGACATGGGACCTAGCTGGTACTGGATGCCAGATGTTTTCGAAAGATTCTACCAACAATTTGGTCACACAGCTTCTGACTTTTATGAACTTAAAAGATTAGACCCCTCTTATCGTGTGTATTGGCCAGATCATTCTCATACAGATGTTCCTGCTAAAATGTCCGAATTAGAAGCTTGGTTTGAATCCTTAGAGCCAGGGAGTTCTAAAAAATTAAAACAATTTTTAAAGGAAGCAAAATACAAATACGAGGTTGGGATGAACGATTTAGTTCATAAACCAAGTTTGAGTGTGCTTGAATTTGCAGATACACGCATTTTGAAAGGATTGTTTAGTATGCATTTACTTTCTTCTTTTTCAAAATACATCCGCAAGTATTTCAAACATCCAAAAATCATTTCCTTACTTGAATTTCCAGTTTTGTTTTTAGGTGCAATGCCAGATGAAACCCCAGCACTTTACTCTTTAATGAACTATGCCGATATTTCACTCGGAACTTGGTATCCCATGGGTGGAATGCACAAATTCATTGAAGCATTTGAGAAAATTGCTTTGGAACAAGGGGTTAAAATTAAAACTAATCACGAAGTTACAGGTTTTAAAAAAGAGGGTAAAAAAGCCTTGGCAGCACTTACGAATCAAGGAGAATTTGCCTCTGATATTTTTGTTTCAGGCGCTGATTATCAACATACAGATTCCAAGTTATTAAATGGTAGTGCTAATTATTCTGAGAAATATTGGGATAATCGCACAATGGCTCCTTCTTGTTTATTGTTTTATGTTGGAATCAATAAGCGAGTAACTAATTTACAACACCACAATTTATTTTTCGATGAATCTTTAACCATTCACGGCAAAGAAATTTATAAGGACCCAAAATGGCCCACTTCACCTTTGTTTTATTTAAGTGCTCCATCAGTTACTGATCC
>CALPMC020000176.1 GCA_943324565.2 Chitinophaga pinensis
GTTGCAAAGTTACCTAATTAGGAAATATTTAGAGTGAATTATGATTTTTTTTTAAAATTTTATGATTTTTGACATATTGAACACCAAAGAGGAAATTAACCAAGCCTTCGACGATTACCAAAAACACAATTTGGCGGTTGGCCTTGGCCGAAATACAATCACGTACACGCTCCAGAATTAGGAAGATTTGCCCGCCATTCGGATGGAAAAAGGAATATTGGGGGTAAAGACTGCAAATGTCAGTTAGTCAGTTGTTTCTAAAGATACTATTTGATAATAACCTTTAGTAAACCTTTACAGTAACAATAATTTTTCAATTTTTTCTTTAAGTTGAATTCTTGTAAATTCAAATAATTCAGACAATTCAGTTTTTGTATTCAGTTCTTTTTTAATAAGTTCTTTGTTCATTATTGGTAATTGAAAAGCCTTGATAGATATTTCTTTATTATTTGCCAAAGTATCTTTTATAAAAATCTCAGTTGAATCCTCTTGATTATTTTTTATCGTATCAGGATAGAACAATATTATTTCATCCACCTTAAAACGAACGGCGTATGCAAGCATTTGGTAAAGGTCATTTTGGGAAATTCCTTTTTTAGGATCTTTGTCATCCGAATAAACAATTTTGTATTTAGTATCGGCAATGAGAGATTTGAAATCAGTTTTTAGGAATAAGTCAGGTTTAAGATTAAATGATTTTGATTCGTCTAAATAGATATCACTACGTTGGGCTTTTGCTACTATAGTTGGAATCTCTTTTTCAATAAATCCAAAAATAAAGTCCTCAAAGACATATTCCATTGGTAGAAGAAAAGCAAAGAGTTTTAAATCATTTTTATAGTCAAAAGAAATACAATTTGTGAGAAATAGCTTGCAATAATCTCGTACAGTTTCAAATTCGCTAAATATTGGGTTAAAAGTTATTTTATCACATTGCTCAGCACTTGCTTTTTCATCTGAAACTTCATCCAAAATAAATAATATTTCTCTTAAATTCTTTTTGTTGTCTTGACTTGAAGTAACGTTGAACAATAAAGTTGTGACATATTTAATAATTCGGTTAAATTCATTGTCAAATACAAATGCGTCATATGTACAATTTAATTGATGCCATCGACCTTTACTAATATTTTGATTTATGTATTCGTTTAAATTTATTCGACCTTTCATAAACGACAATTCTTTATTAACTTCTTCATATTGTTGGTAAATGGAACTGCTCAATAATTCTCTAGTAAATTTTGAGAATAAGTAAATTAAAACCTCGAAAAAATCACTTTTAGCACTCCCTAGTGAAGCTTGATAATTGGGAAATTTAATTTTTCTACAATAACTTAACCACCATAAAATATGATTTTGAATTTGATTTACTTCTTCAGGTTTATAATCTTTACTTGCATCGAAAAATATTTTAGGCAAAAGATTTATCTTGATCCCATTATAATGTATTACGCCAACATATTTATTAGATTTTAATTCGTATGATTTATGAATAAATTGTAAGAATCTTTGTGATTCAATTGTGTTTTCTGAATTTTCAGAGTAAAAAGAATTTTTCTCACGTTTTACCCAAATTTCATCCAAGAAACTTTCTAGACCATTAAAATCATCACCGATGGTAATCTTATTTTGATATTCAAATAGATTAAGCACGTTTCCCACTAATTTTAATTGGCCAAGAATTTTCTTCAATTTGAAGACCAGCATTAAATAATATACCCTTTACTTCCTTTTCATCATTCATAAAATACTCTAAGAGTAATGGAATTACTTTTTTATTCATTCGTTGAATTAAATCATCATTTTCTCCCATAAAATAAGCATGTCCAATTTGAAAGTCATGCCCTTTTGTTTTTATAATTTGTTCATTGATTTTTTGAAGTATTTCAACATCAAAAATTTCTTGACCTTCAATTTCGTATTTAGGATACATAGATTCAAAATCAAAACGTCTTCTTAATGCAATATCTAGAAGCGCAATAGATTTGTCCGCTGTATTCATAGTTCCAATTATATACAGGTTGGATGGAACAATAAATGAATCTCCAGATGGCAAACGAACTTCTAAAGGTATTTTTCCATGTGAGCGTTTATCTGGTTCAATTAATGTTATTAATTCTCCAAAAACTCTAGATATGTTTGCTCGATTAATTTCGTCAATTATTATGACGTAGTTTTTAGATTTAACTTTAATATTTTCAGATTTCCCTAACTCCAAAAGTTTGATCATCAAAGGATTGTAATATGGCTGTAAACCACCAATAATAAGATTATTAGTTTGCTCATTATACATTTGTCTAAGTGTAGAAATGCTTAGAGAATGTACCGATTCTCCGATATTTTTCCGGAATTCAATTGATTTCTTGGTTGTTCCAGTGATGAAAAAAGAAGATTTTATCATTTTAACTTCAATTTCCTTTCCTTCCTCGAAAATAGGTTTTAGAAATTCATTAAAAACTTCGTCAAAATCTCTTTGGGTTGGCTTGGAATTATTTGCTGAATTCAGGTTTTTTAATGCTTTATCGGATATTATTTTAAATAAACCATCCTTTTTTTCAAATGAAAGTTGACCTTCATTTTCTGTTTCAGGTCTTAGTCCTTGAATAAAATCCTCGTAACTGAAGTTTTGATGAAAAGTAATAAACTCAATTTGGTCATGTAATTTTGATTTAAAAATCTGTAATGCTTCATCGTAAGAATTTAGATCTCTATTTTCAATGATTTCTGCTGCTCTTAGGATAGTGTTGTATGTTTTTCCAGTTCCTGGAGGACCGAAGAAAATAGTATTTAAAGGAAAATTCATGTTTTCTATTTGATTAGTTTTTGATTCACCCATAATTCCCATAAGTCGTTCATAATAAGTTTTGTAGTTAGAGTGTTCAGATAGGTATTTCGTGATGTCAGTTAGCGTTTTAAGAGCAAGGTTATGATCTGTTTTCCAGTTACCTTTCTTTTTCCATTCTACTTTTCTACATTTTTGGTAACGTAACCTTTCTTTGTCATAGTAATAATCTGATGAAACTATACCATATCCTAATAATTCTCCTCTACCTTTCTTTGCTATAATTACATCTCCTGTAGAAATTATATCCTTGAATTCGTAGTTTGCTGTTGAGTCGTTTTTCTTTGAACTTTTTGTATTTTCTAA
>CALPMC020000177.1 GCA_943324565.2 Chitinophaga pinensis
ACAAATTAAAGGAATTGAAACTAAAATTAATAACAGACCAAGAAAAAGGTTTGGATATGAAACCCCTATATTTGTAATGGAAAATTTATTGTTTAACCCAAAAGTTGCATTTGTTGCTTGAATTCAGCTACAATTAAATTTCCTTTGTCAAAGAAAGAAAATATCCTGAAAATATTGCTCTCAACTTCAACTCTAATTTCATAAAGTCCTTTTGTTCCTTCCAAATGTTTAAAATATTTTTCAGGAATATATTGAGTTATTCGAACTAGATTTAAAGTCCACTCTATTTTCCGTTGAACATTATCATCTTGATTTTCATAAAAATCTAAAAAATAGGTTTTATACGCAATTACACTTCTTTCTTTCAAAACACAAAGTTAACCAATTAGACAACTTAAATAATTTTTTATTCCTATTTTCTTACATTTATTTTTCAAGAATTTAACCTTTAAATGAAAAAAATAGATTTTCTGTTAGAGTCTATTCAAAAACTAAAATTTAATTTATTACTCACTAGCCGAACTAATATTTTCTTCGGGAATTAATGAATCACCTTTCATGCGCATAAGTAATTGTATCAAAGCCACAACGTCTTTTTCACAGTATTGACGAATGCGTTTTAAGTCTTTTTCTTCGTAATAAACACGCGCGACATCGGCACCAGAAATATCATCTTTCGGAGTTGGAATATTGAAAACGTGACATAATAACGCCAAGGAAGTAAACGCTTTGTAATCACCAAACTTCCAAAGTTCTAGGGTGTCTAAATGATTGATTTCCCACGGTTTTTTTCCTGCGATATCCAGCACACTTGGTAATGAAATTCCATTGATTAACATACGACGACAGATGTACGGAATATCAAATTCTTTCGAATTGTGACCGCATAAAATATATTCGCGATCGTCTAATAACTTTTTAAACTGCAACAACAAGGTTTCTTCGTCGTCGTGAGCAAAAGATTTCAAACGTATTTTACGAGCTCCTAAACTATCTTTTGTCACCAAACCTATCGAAATACAAATGATTTTGCCGAATTCCGAAAGAATACTTCCACGTTCATTATAAAGTGCCTCGAAGGATTTTTCTTCGTTTTGTGAAAAGCGCGTTTTGTGATTAAATAATTCTTTTGTTTTTTCGTCTAAATCCTGATAAATGTAGGTTTGCGGAACGGTTTCAATATCCAAAAAAAGCACGCGTTCTAGTTTGAGATCTTTAAGCATAATTTTAATTTTTACTTGAATTTAAGAAAAACTATCGCTTTTCACAAGCTTCTTTTCGTTTTTTATTGGAAAATATTTTTGAATTGTATTTAAGCTACAATGTTTTAATTCAAAAATAAATTCTTGAATTAAATATTTGACGCTTAACTTTGTACCATCCATTTGCAACGGCATATCGGATCTTATTGGAATTAAAAATTAGCGTTTGCTATAATTACCTGTGACTGAAACCGACCAAATTTCAAACCAAACAGGGGAGTTAAAGTGAATGCTCATGCTACGGCGTGGGCGTTGCTTTGCTTTGTTTGGTGGGTTCTTGGTCGGACCTCAGTTACGAGCATTTCAGCAACTGTCCCACGCTTCTTTTTTTGTATATAACTCACTGTGGGGCGAGTGAAACTAAATTTTTTAAAAATGAAAAGATGTTTACTTTCAGCCTTAGCAGTTGGGCTTTGTTTATCTGTAAATGTGATGGCTCAGGTGCCGAGTTATGTGCCAACAAATGGACTAGTTGGTTGGTGGCCTTTTAATGGGAATGCGAATGATGAGAGTGGGAATGGGAATAATGGGACTGTGAATGGGGCAACGTTGACGACGGATAGAAATGGAGTAGCAAGTAAAGCCTATAATTTTAATGGTGTAAACAATAGTATTGATATAGGTAATCCTGCTACGCTTGGAAATAACCCTCAGAATTATACCCAATCTGCTTGGGCACAGTATCAAGACTTTCCAACAACATTGGTATATAACCTTTACCCAATGATTTCTAAACGACACCAAAATAATGGTAGTGATTGGGCTACACCATATTTAAATCCCAATGGTCAAATTGTCTTTGTTGCAGATGATCAATTTTATCAGAATTCAACACCTGCATACTCTAATGTTTTAAATATTGATCAATGGTACCATTTTACATTTGTAAAGTCTAATAATAATTATTCAATTTATGTAAATGGAATTTTGATAAATAGTAGCATTGATAACCATATAATGGAAGGTTCAACAGACAATATATTAATTGGGGCACAATTAGCATGGAATCAATATAACAAGGGGCAATTAGACGATATTGGTATCTGGAATCGTGCTCTAACCCAGCAAGAAATTACCGATTTATACAATGGTTGTTCCGTATCAACAATTACATCTCAACCAACAAACCAAACAGTTAACCCAACAACTTCAGCGCAATTTAAAGTTAATGCAATTTCAGGAAGTTCGTTTCAATGGCAAACTGATTTAGGTTTAGGTTTTCAAAATTTGAGTAATGCTGGGCAATACAGTGGTGCTAATAATGATACGCTTGTTGTTTCAAATGCATCAACTTCGAATAATAACCAACAATTTCGTTGTATAGTGAATAATGCAGGTTGTGCCGATACTTCTGATATTGCAGTGTTAACAGTTTCAACCGTTGGTATGAATGAATTATCGGTTCAAGGTGATGTTAGCTTGTATCCCAATCCAACTCAATCCAGTTTTGAAGTTCAAACGAATTTGGTTTACTCTAAAATTGAAATTCGAGATATGCAAGGTCGTATTGTCAAAACTGAAAATACAGCAAAAACGATCAATTTATCTTCTTTGCAAAAAGGTACTTATTCGGTAAATCTTTTAGACGAAAAGGAAAACACCTTGGCTGTTAGAAAAATTGTGTTGCAATGATCTCTTCCTCCCTTGAGGGAGTATTGATGAGGGTGAAGTATTTAATCGATCGCAAATCAAAATACCGACGCGGTTCGAAAAAAATTGTGTTAAAATGATTAATTGATCCCACTTTGTCCCTTCAAAGGGGGAATTTTACACATAGGCTCGGGTTTAAACCCGCGCCTATGTGTTTTAAATGTGGTTGGAT
>CALPMC020000178.1 GCA_943324565.2 Chitinophaga pinensis
AAAAATTGTATATTGAACCAACATTTTTCTTTCCTTTTCTGGGTTTTGAATGGGTAAAACCGCTACCTGGAAGTTGGATGTTTTTACCCTTTGTTTTGCTGTTTGTGAGTGCCTTGTTTTTTATGTTTGGCTTCTTCTATCGCATAGCTTCCGTTGTGTTATTTCTGAGTTTCACTTATATCGAACTACTCGACAAAACAAATTACCTAAACCATTATTACTTCGTGAGCTTGGTGGCGTTTTTAATGCTGTTTTTACCCGCAAATCGCTATTGTTCACTTGATGCTCAGTTAAATTTAACACCAAAACAATTACTCGTTTCTAAATGGAACATTGGAATTTTAAAGTTTCAATTAGGAGCTGTTTACGTTTTCGCAGGTATTGCCAAACTCAATTCAGATTGGTTGTTCGACGCAAATCCCTTGAAAATATGGTTACAAGCACATCATCATTTACCTGTAGTTGGAAAGTTATTGCAACAAGAATGGCTAGCTTTTGCCTTCAGTTGGACAGGTTGCGTTTATGATTTGTTCATCGTAATCTTTCTATTCAATAAACATACAAGACCTTTCGCTTATATTTTTGTTGTATTTTTTCACATTGTAACTTGGTATTTATTTCCAATTGGTGTTTTTCCTTGGGTAATGATTTTTTCAACGCTTATTTTCTTTTCGCCCAATTTTCACGAACGCATTCTTCAGTTTATAACTAAGGAAAAAATGCAAACAATTTCGCAAAAAATACTCCCGACTTTCAATAAAAAAATTGTTTCTTCTGCTCTGATTTTGTTTGTTTCCTTTCAAATTTTAGTACCTTTTCGCTATCTTGCTTATGATGGTGATTTGTTTTGGCACGAGCAAGGTTTTCGTTTTTCTTGGCGCGTAATGCTGATGCACAAAGAAGGCTACGGACGTTTTTTTGTAGTGGATAGCAAAACGAAACGCGAAATGGAATTGCCTCAACAGCAGTTTTTGACACCGATTCAACTCGATCAAATGTTGACACAACCAGATATGATTTTGCAGTATGCACAATTGTTATACAAAGAATACAACGGCAAAACTTTGGTATTTGGAAACGAAAAAATCACTTTGGTTCAACCAGAAATTCAGGCAGAAATTTACGTCACTTTGAACGGAAGACCATCTCAGTTGTTCGTGAGAAAAGGAAAGAACTTGGTTACAATTAAAAACGATTTGAAAAATAGAACTTGGTTGGAGGATTTTAAGAAATGAGAGGAATTTTAGTTTTTTTATTGCTTGTTTTTCATGCACAATTCAAGGCGCAAAAATTTTTACTTTCTGGTAAAATAACAGATGAATCACGAACTGAAATTTCGGGCGTTCGCATTAAAAACCTCAATTCGAATAAAAATGCATCTTCCGACGGAAGTGGGAAATTTGGAATTAATGTAGAAGTCGGCGATCGTTTACAATTTTCATTAACTAATTACGACACACTTAACTTATTAATTTCGAAAGAATTAATTGCGATTAAATTACTTGAAGTTTCAATGCGATCAAGGGTAATGGAAATTAATGAAATTAATATTACACGCAAACGAATGGAAGGTTTTGATGTTGGATATTTACCTGCGATTAAAGGAGTACAAATCAATAATGGTACAAACGCTGTTATTGAATTAAGTGGTTTGAGCGGTGCAAAATCGACTGCAAATCCTCGAGAGATTTTTGCTAAAGTACCTGGGCTAAATATTTGGGAAAGTGATGGAGCAGGAATTCAAGTTGGAATTGGAGGAAGAGGTTTAAGTCCTGACAGAGCTGCGAATTTCAACACACGCCAAAATGGCTATGACATCAGTGCGGATGCTTTAGGTTACCCAGAAAGCTATTACACGCCACCAATTGAAGCATTGAAATCTATTGAAATCATTAGAGGTTCTGCTTCTTTGCAATTTGGAACACAATTCGGAGGTTTGTTGAATTTCGTCATCAAAGACCCAGAAACCACAACGCCTTTTCATCTCACAAGTCGCTTGACAGGAGGAACTTATGGATATTTAGGAACGTTCAATCGCATTTCAGGAACGAAAAATAAATTCGCTTATCAAGTTTACCACCAATACAAACGAGGAAATGGTTATCGCCAAAATTCAGGTTTTTATCAGCATCAGTTGTTTGGTCAAATGGCTTATCAATTAACTGAAAAACAGCTATTAAAATTAGAATATACCCAAATGAATTACCTCACCCAACAGCCAGGTGGATTGACTGATTTGCAATTTGAGAACGATATTCGTCAAAGTTTTAGAAACAGAAATTGGTTTGCAGTGGATTGGAAAATGTTGGCTTTACATTACGATTTTCAGGTAACGAAATCAGCTTTAATCAATGTTCGCGCTTTTGGAATGTTATCCGATAGAAAAAGTCTCGGATTTTTAGAAAAAATCACCAAAGAAGACATCGGCGGACCGCGAACAATGATTTTGGGTGAATTTAAAAACGTTGGAGCAGAAACACGCTATTTGCAACGTTATGAATTAAACTCTAAATTGAAAGGTGCATTTTTAGTAGGTGCGCGCTATTATCGAGGTTTCACAACTGCAGAACAAGGCAACGCATCTAGCGACTCAACAGCCGTTTTTTCTTTCACCAACCCCTCTAATTTAGAAAATTCATCTTACGAATTTCCATCAGAAAATATTGCTGGGTTTGTAGAAAACATTCTTTTCTTAAATGACGATTGGCGTTTTAATTTCGGAATGCGTTATGAGTATATCACAAGTTCGTCTGAAGGATTCTACAAACAATACGTAATTCATCCTGTCAATTTTGATACAATTGCTATTTATACCAATCAAAGTGAGCGTTTTGTGATGCGAAGTCTGCCTCTGTTCGGCTTTGGTCTATCGAAAAAAATAATGAAAAGAGGAACAGTCTACGCCAATGCAACCCAAAATTACAGAGCGATTAATTTCACTGACATTCGTGTTACGAACCCCAATTTTATTGTCGATACTTTAATGAAAGACGAATACGGCGTAACGGTTGAACTTGGTACTAGAGGTTTGCTTTC
>CALPMC020000179.1 GCA_943324565.2 Chitinophaga pinensis
ACTGCAGCGCAATCAACACCTTTCAACCAAATAGTATCGAAATAAGAATTTGAGCCTAATGAAACGCCTAATTTATTTAAACCTGCCGCTGTTGTTGCTGCCAATTTGTGCGCATGTGATGCAATAGCTTTCATTCCATCTGGACCGTGATAAACAGCATACATACTTGCCATCACAGCCAAAAGAGCCTGAGCCGTACAAATATTTGAAGTTGCTTTATCGCGTTTGATGTGTTGCTCACGCGTTTGTAAAGCCATACGCAACGCCATGTTATCATCAGCATCTTTAGAAACACCAATAATTCTTCCTGGTAAATTACGTTTGTAATCTTCTTTCACTGCGAAAAATGCTGCGTGAGGACCACCGTAACCCATTGGCACACCAAAACGTTGTGAAGTACCCAACACGGCATCCGCACCAAATGAACCTGGAGATTTTAATAGAACTAAAGAAAGAATGTCAGCAGCCACAGCTACTTGAATTCCGAAGTTTTTCATTTTTGAGATAAACGAAGCGATGTCAGTAATTGCTCCGTTTGCATCTGGATATTGCACCAATGCACCGAAGAATTGAGCATCTGCTTCAAATGTTGCAGGGTCAGCGATTACCAATTCAATTCCTAAATTCAATGCGCGACCTTGAACAACGTCAATTGTTTGTGGAAATGCCGTTGAAGTAATAAAGAATTTATTTTTTCCTTCTTTGATTTCCGCTCTTGAACGTGAATTGTAAAACATAATCATTGCTTCAGCTGCTGCTGTAGCTTCGTCTAACAAAGATGCATTTGCAATTTCCATTCCTGTTAATTCCAAAACCATCGTTTGAAAATTCAACAAAGCTTCTAAACGTCCTTGTGAAATTTCAGCTTGATAAGGCGTGTAAGCAGTGTACCATCCTGGATTTTCTAATACATTTCTCAAAATCACGGAAGGAACGATTGTTTCATTATAACCCATACCGATGAATGATTTATTCACCTGATTTTTCTTTCCTAACTCATTGATATGTTGCAAATATTCTTGCTCTGTCATTGCGTCTGCGATGTTCAATTCACCGTTCAAACGGATGTGAGCAGGAATCGTTCTATCTACTAATTCAGCTGTTGAGCTTACTCCAATTTTTTGCAACATCGCTTGCTTTTCAGCTTCGCTTGGACCGATGTGTCTTCTAGAAAAAGGATTCATAAAATGAGGTTTTAATGCGGGGTCAAATATACGATTTCAAAGTGAAACGTAAATCAAACAACAACTGAAATAGCAAAGAGTTTTAAACTGTTTTTAAACTTTAATAATGACTTCCGTTTTAAGAACAATTTCCAAGAAAAAACTTCAAGAATCTGAGCAAAATCCTATTCTTGTGCTTTTTTAAGTACTAATTTCGCGCAATGTTTGAAAAAGAAAGCTTCATAATCTTACTTGCGGAATCGATTCATAAAAATGGGATTCCAGCACATCGATTAGAAAACACGATGCAAATGGTGTGTGAATCGATAGGAGTGGAGGCCGATTTTTCTGCTACGCCAGAAATACTTTTAATCTCTTTTTCTACCGACGGAAGTTCCAAAACACACATGAAAAAGTGTAAAGGTTCCGATTTGAATTTTGAGAAAATGACGTTACTAGATCAATTGATTGAAAAAGTAATGAAAGGTCAATTATCTATTGAAGCAGCAAAAGAGGAATTGGAACGCATCAACACCTTACCTCAACGTTATGGCGCTTTAGTAAACATCTTATCCATTGGCGTTTCAACTTCTAGTGCAGCTTGTTTGTTTGGTGGAGGCTGGACAGAAATTCTAATTTCAGGTATAATTGGATTGATGATAGGAATTCTTATGGAATTACTTGCATTTTTACCTAATTTATCCCGATTGACAGTGCTTTTCTCAGCAACTTTTGCCATCTTTTTCGCCAAATGGTCAGTAGTTTGGGCTGGTGAATATTCCATTGAGATTGCCACCATAACTGGTTTGATTTTATTAATACCAGGATTTACTTTATCACTTTCGGTAACTGAATTAGCAAATGGCCATGCACAATCTGGAACCATCCGATTTTCAAATGCGCTCGTAACGTTTGTAATGATTGCTGTTGGTATTGGCTTAGGAAATAATTTAGCAGCGCAATTTGAGTTGACTCCATCGCTTGTTCATTTCTCTGAAATTCCAAAATGGATGAGTTACATTGCCATTGTATTGGTTCCAGCAGGATTTGTTGTGTTATTCAAGGCGCAAATCAAACACTATCATTGGATGCTTTTGTCTTGTGTTACCTCTTATTACAGCGTTTCGTATTTCAGTTCGTTCAATATTGGTGAGCTTTCTGTTTTTTTCGCGGCTTTTTCCTTGGGACTTGTTTCCAATTCACTTTCAAGATTGATAAAACAACCTGTTACGTTGATGTTGGTTCCTGGAATTATTTTGTTAGTGCCTGGCTCAATCGGATTTAAGAGTATCTCTGCTTTAGTAAATGATCAAACATTAAATGGAATTGAAAGTGCCTTTTCTACCTTAGTGTCAGCCGCCTCCTTGACGGCAGGATTGTTGTTTTCAAATATGATAGTTCGATTAAATCGAGGTTTTTAAAAGCCTCTTACAAAATCCCTTACTCATCGTTACTTCAAAAATTTAATATCCTCATTAACAAGGGTTAACGCCGGTTTTAAATTTTTTAAAAGCCTCGATTAATGACTTTTGAAACGGTCTTTTTAGGAGAATTCCTTCTTTTTTTTAAAAAAGTGCATTTGAAAAGAAAAATATAATTATCTTTGTCGCCCAAAGAAATTTGGACTTTTCGTAAGAGAAAAGTAAAATTGAAATAAAAGCTGAGAGTTCGTCCGATTTAAGGAAGTGAACTCGATTTAAGCGAGAGTAGCTCAGTTGGTAGAGCACGACCTTGCCAAGGTCGGGGTCGCGGGTTCGAATCCCGTCTCTCGCTCGTCTATGCTCGAGTGGTGGAATGGTAGACACGCCGGACTTAAAATCCTGTGCTCTTTTTGGGCGTGCGGGTTC